>CAMZFJ010000398.1 GCA_947306025.1 uncultured Fibrobacter sp. | reverse complement strand
TGTTTAACTTGTCCTTGCGGCCAGAGGGCTACGTTGCAACAGCTGGGTTCGCTGCAGGAATAAATCCACCAGAAATGCCAGGCGTTCATGTTCGAAATCGTAAGGGCATCGTGAATCATGTTTGCAACGCGGAGCGCGCTTCCCATGCCGACGTCTTCTCTGTTGCTTCCAAGATCGTAGACTTCAGTTTCCCAGAATTCTTTACCGGCTTCGTGGATTTCGGGGTAGGCGGCCGGGTCTCCGCCATATTCGTGCGTTCCAAAAATGTCCGTGTATTTCAGGGCGGCGGGGTTGTTGAAGAAGGCCTTTTTGTAATTAGGGAATCCGTACCAGTTGATGGCTTCGGTACCAATGATTTTGATGCCTGTGGTATCGAGAGTGGGGCCGAGGTAATCGCTGACCCAACGAGCCAATTCATCGGGTTCGTAGTGGTTGTCGCCGGTGCCGTCGGGCTCGTTTTGCGATGAAATCGCGTATAGGTTGACTCCGGCCTTTCGCATGTCCTGCGTAAACTTTAATATGGTGTTGGCCCAGTCTTGGGCATGATTAAAATCCAGGTGCTTTTTGTCGCCATCGTAATTTACGGTGTATTTGGATGTCCATGGGGCGGCCCATACTTTGACGCCGTATTCACTCGCTTTCTTGGCGATACTTGTTTCAGAAGTGGAGCCGTCCGGAGCGATGCGGATGCGGTGTAGCGTAAGCCCAGCGCCGCTAGTGGAGTCCCAAAGGAAAGCGGCATTCTTGTCGGTGATGGAACCCGCCCATGCCGATGCGGCGCCAAAGCCGCTGATGCGCTGGTATTCTTTGTCAATATTTACGTTTATCGTTGCAGCACTCGCGAGGGTGCTTAAAAATGCGATGGAACCCGCAAAAAGAGAAAATCTCTTAATTGAAAACCTCATAAAGCCTCCTAATTAAACCTTACTTGCTTTAAAATATGTTGGAATTTTCGCTTATTATAGGGCTAAAGTCGAATTCGTTTTGATAAAATGTCCAAACAAAGCTTAATGGCTCCGCGGTGTCCTCTCTCGTCACTCGTCTTTCATCTCTCGTCTTTCGTCTCTCGTCTTTCGTCTTTCGTCTCAACTTACACCCTCTGTAACACCCCTTACGGGGCTTGTAAATGACCTACATTTAGTGTAAAAAATGACCTTACGGCACGGATTTTGCAAGTGGTGCAAATTTTCCATTTGTCGCCGATTTTAGTCTTTTTATCTTCATTTTTCGCAAGTAAACAATATTTTTGATTTTTTTTGTCAAAAATCTTGTCTTTTTCGAATTTTTGCTAGTATATTCTTTTCTGTGTTTAATGAAAATACCCTATTTTGGGGTGTTTTGGTTCAATTTGGAGATTTAAATGGCAGAAGATTTGCAAGCCCTGATGGAACGCATCCAGAAGGATGCTGTTGAAAAGGCTGAACTCGCAGCAGCAGATATTATTTCTAAGGCAAAAGACAAGGCCGCCGAAATTGTGAAGGCCGCCGAAGACGAAGCCAAGGCAAAACTCGAAAACGCCGATAAGGAAGCACAAGCATTTACAGAACGTAGCGAACGCACTTTGGAACAGTCCGCTCGCGATTTGCTCCTCTCGGTGGGCAAGAATCTCGAAAAAATGATTCTCGATCTTCTCAGCCTCCAAGTTGAAAAATCTCTCGATGAATCAACTGTGAAGAACATGCTTCTCACCGTTGCCAAGAGCTATACCTCCGATATCGAAATAGATTTCTCCGAAGCCGACGCCAAGGCTCTTTCTAGCTTTGTCATGGGAGAATTTGCAAAGCAGCTCAAGGGTGGCGTTAAGGTCGAAAGCGACAAGGGAGTCAAGTTCGGCTTCCGCGTCAAGCTCGATGGCGGCAAGGTCAGCCACGAATTTACAGAACAGGCAATGGCGGAATCTCTTTCTGCCTTGCTCAGACCGCAGCTTGCAAAGATTGTAAACAAGGCCGCCCAGGGCAAATAAGGCGGTCCAATGAGCAGTCCAGCATATTTGATGGCATCGCTTCCGATGCTAGAACTGGGCGACGTTCCGCCCCTTAGCATGGCCGAGTTCCGTGGCCGTTGCGAAGGTGTGCTGGATGCCCCAGAACTCGAAGCGCTCGACGCTCTCTTAGCGGGCGAGGAGTGCGATGATGAATTTGTTCGGGAATACCAATCCCGTGAAACCCAGATGAGAAATGTTTCTGGAAGGCTCCGCGCTCAGGCGTGGGGTCCTGAAGTGCGTTTTGCGGAACGTTCTTTCTCTGGCTATGACGTCACCTTTGCTAAGATGATCCAGGACGCGTTCATGAAGTCGAATCCGATGGAAAAGGAACAGGATATCGACCGCGCCCGTTTCTGGCTTGTCGACAATCTCGCCGGTGTAGGCGAGGGGACGATCAAGCACGTCTATGCTTACGCCATCAAGCTCAAGATTTGCGAGCGCTGGGCTGGCATAAACGAAATTGCAGGTGATAAAGCCGTCATCAATGTTATTAATGCTAACGATCCTGCGTTTAAGCAGGAATGATTGGAGGTCCATTTTCAATGGCTAGTATCGGAAAAATAACCGGCGTTAACGGAAACTTGATTCGTGTAAAGTTCGAAAGCGCCGTTTCCCAGAACGAAGTGGCTTATGCAAAGCTCGTTACGAAGAACAAAGAAGGTAAGGCTGAAATCATTCCCCTCAAGAGCGAAGTGATTCGTATCCGCGGTGATTACGCTGAACTCCAGGTATTCGAAGATACGACTGGCCTCAAGGCTGGCGACGAAGTCGAATTTACCGGTGAACTTTTGTCTGTTGAACTTGGCCCTGGCCTTCTGACTCAAGTGTTTGACGGTCTCCAGAACCCGCTGCCGAAGCTTGCTGACGAATGCGGCTTCTTCTTGCAGCGCGGTAAGTACTTGAAGGCT
>CAMZFJ010000397.1 GCA_947306025.1 uncultured Fibrobacter sp. | reverse complement strand
CTTTTTTCGTGATTGTAGGCTTTCCATTTGATTCTGCGCGAATCAAGTAAATGCCTTTTGGGTATTTTTCTGGAACCGCAAAATCCTTTACCGTCCCAAGCGGTTTCCCGTTCAAATTATACAATGAGAATTTGTAGCCTTTTGTATTTTGCTTGATCTTTGATGCTTTGGGGAGCGAAACTTCTCCTGTATTGCGCAGTATCAGACTTTGCGACATGAACTCGATAATGTAGGTGCCATCGCTTTCGGGGAGGATGTTCTTGCCGTCTTGTTCGATAGTCGTTTTGCTCCCGATGCGGGTTGTGTCAAGGCGTACGCGGAGCGGAACGCTTTTAGGCATATGCTTGTGGGGAATGTCCCATTGTAAGCTATAGCCACCATCTATTTTGGTCATTGTTGCATTGTCGAAAGCGAAGTGGGCGCGATAGTAGGCGCCTACAGTTCCAAATGGTGCTGCCCAGAGCTTGTTCTGGACAGCCCGCTGGAAAAGAGCCCTGATGTCGTCGGGATTGATGGCGTAAATGTTTTGCAAGTCTTTAGAAACGTCATGCTGTAAAAAAATGACCCAAGAACCTTCGGTTATTTGTGCTTCCGAAGGATTGGTGTTATTGGATATTCCGATGTTTGCGGCGGTATCGAGTGCCTTGAGCATTTCGTTGACGGTAGTGCCATCGCGTGTCCAGACCTTTGCTTTCATGGTCATCCAATCCGGTTCGGTGTTCCAATAGTTTCTGCCGTCAAGACCGCCGTCGCGATTGATAAAATGTCGTTTGTTGATGAACTTTTTTACGTAGTCATTGTTTTCGCAGAATGGGGTAGCGAATGATGTCACTTGAATGTCGATGCCTTGTTTTGTAAGGATGGATTCGAGGGTGTCTGCGAAGTTGATGACATCGTCTTCAAGTTCGGTGTCGGTCTCTTGAGTCAGGTGCCAGTGTGTTACGGAATGGTTGCCGATTTCGTTACCGGTGTTTGCTATTGCAGCAAATAAAGAGGCATTTTCGTATAAACGGCTTTGGTATGCCGTTAAAAAAAAAGTCACATGGACATCCGGCATTGCGTCTAGCAGAGGCTTTAAGTTAAGTACTTGTGTTTCGAGAGCGTCATCAAAAGTGAAAGATACGGCTCCAATGTGGCCGTTCCAAGGTACAGTTTTAATAGGGGCTGCCATACTAGAACCTATAATTCCCAAAGTGAGGATGCTTGCCAGGGTGATTCTCCAGGACATATTTCTCTTTTTGTAATACATGAATTATTCCCCTCACAATGAAAAAATAGCCTTTTTCTCCAAAAAAAGGTCTGTTTTGCGATATTACAAATTGTAAGGAACCCCTCTAAAGGATGAAAAATGTGTTTTTTCTCATCAAAAAAATCGTCCCGGAAAAACCGGGACGATTTGCTATAAGTCGAATATTTGAATTACATCGATTCGAGCGCCTTGCCCTTGGTTTCGTGCACCAGTTTAGCCACGAACACAAAACTTATTGCTGCGAAAGAGGTGTAAATTAAGTAGGTCGGGCCAATACCGATTCCGTGTTCGCCAACGAGCACCGGGAATGACCAGCTGACCAAGAAGTTTGCACCCCACTGGGCGAGACCGCAAACGGAAATTGCCACAGCGCGAATGCGGTTGTTGAACATTTCGCCAAGCATCACCCACATCACCGGGCCCCATGTTGCAGCGAAGAAGGTCACGTAGAGGTTTGCTGCGACGAGTGCCACGATGCCGCTGCTGGCTCCCAAATTACCGCTTGCGTCAGAACCGAACATGAAGCAGAGGGCAAGAGCTCCAAGTGTAATGGTCATGCCGGCAGAACCGATGAGCAAAAGCGGCTTACGACCAATCTTATCGATAAGGAGAATAGCTGCGATAGTCATGGTCAGGTTGATAGCACTAGAGATCATGCTGGTGAAGAAAGCGTCGCTTTCGCCAAAGCCAACACTCTGCCAAAGCATGGAACCGTAATAGAAGATGACGTTGATACCGACAAACTGCTGGAGAATGGCAAGCCCAAGGCCAGCCCAAACAATCGGGGCGATGCGCTTTTTGCCAGCGACAGTTTCAAGAAGGTCAGAAAGCTTTGCCTGTTTTTTGTTCTTGAAGGAATCCTGGATTTCTTTAGCCTTTTCTTCAATGTTGGATTTCGAAAGAAGGGAAAGAACGCTTTTGGCTTCTTTCATTTTGCCCTTGCTTACGAGGTAGCGCGGGGATTCTGGGAGCTGCCAAGCGGCGATGCCGTAAATGAGTGCCGGAACGGCTTCGACCCAGAACATCACTTTCCATGCATGGACGCCCATAATCAAGTTGCTTGCAGAACCTGAAATGCGGACGATGATGTAGTTCGAAAGCAAAGCTACGAAGATACCGATAACGATGGCGAACTGCTGCATGGAGCCGAGACGCCCACGCAAGTGTGCCGGAGAAGTTTCGGCAATGTAAATCGGAGCGATGATAGATGCCACGCCAATACCGACACCGCCAATGACACGCCATGCGATAAAGTCGTAGATGGTGAACGGAAGGCCAGAGCCGATTGCACTGACAAAGAAAAGAATGGATGCGGCAATCATACAACGCACACGTCCAAATTTATCGGCCAAGCGGCCTGCAAAATAGGCACCGACAGCAGCACCAATCAAAGCGAGAGAAACCGCAAGCCCAAGCTGCATGTCGTTGCAGTTGAAATAGCCTTTAAGCGCCACATTGGCACCGTTGATAACAGATGAGTCAAAGCCGAACAGGAATCCACCGATGGCGGCGGATAGGGTCACCATAATGACATGTCCGACGTTATAATTGTTTTCTGTTGACATATCCCTACCTCTTTTTGTTTAATTTGGTTGTCATACAAGTTGCGTATAATATACAAATCGGCTTTTTGTAAATTCAAGGTTTACAAAAA
>CAMZFJ010000396.1 GCA_947306025.1 uncultured Fibrobacter sp. | reverse complement strand
TCGGCCTTGATTTTCTTTGCGACTTCAAGAGCCTTCAAAGCTTCGAGGCGAGAAACTTCCTGTTCCTTCTGAGCCTGGAGAACGGCCACGTCGCGTTCCTTTTCGGCTTGCGTCACGGCCTTGATTTTTTCCACTTCCTGGTCGGCCTTGGCCTGAGCGATGCGAGCCTTACCTTCGGCTTCGGCGGTGATGGCGGCCTGCTTTGCGGTTTCTGCTGCGGTAGCGTTAGAGACGCGCTTCATTTCGCGGTCCTTCACGATGTCGAGCTGCTGTTGAGCCTTCTGGTCGAGGCGGACATTCTGGATTTCGAATTGCACCACCCTGATGCCGTAAAGGCGGAGTGCGGACGGCTTGGTGAGAATGCGGTTGCCGTTCTGATCCAATTTCAGTTTCGTTACTTTGTATTCTTGCGTTTCAGCCTTTTTGATAATCTTGCCATCGGAATCGAATTCGTCTTCACCAGCCTTTTCGGTAAGCACTTCGATCGTGGTGAGGTATTCGCCTTCGGTGAGCTGGTCTTCGGCGATTCTTCTGAATTCAGCAATCTTTGTCACCTTGGCTTCTTCGGCTGTGAAAAGCGGTGCGGTTTTCCTAACGGCCGAGAGCACGGAGTTTCTAACAAGGTCGTGTTTAAGCTTCTTGTCGGAGCGCTGTTCGCGGTGGATTTTCACGAGGTCTTCGCAGTCCGTCGGCAGTTGGTATTTGAGGTAGCCGCTAATTTCGGCGTTTGCGTTTCGAGAAAGTGTTACGGAAATATCATCTTCGTCATCGTCTCCACCTTCCCAGCCTTCTCCCTTGACTTTTTCGGTAGACGAATTGAAATAGAAGTCCTTGGTTCTGTCGTAAGAGTAGATGCTTGCAAATCCTTTGAAGTAGAACCCGGCGTGATCAATGCAAGACAGCGTTCCGAACGGGGACTGCTTTACAAGAAGCTGTGTAGCGCTGTTATAACCGATGTTGCATTTGAAAAGAATTATCGCAATGATGGCGATTGCAGCAACGATTATCAGTTTCATGTAATTTTTGGGTTGCTTTAGTTGATTTACTGTTATAGATTGCTTTTCCGGAGTAGGTTGCTTTTCCATTTATTTGTTCCTTCTTTTGTTTATGGGGCAAAATATAGTTAATCCAAAAGCCTCAAAGATTTTTGGAAATTTGATTATACCAAGGAACAGTTTATTTTAGATTAAAAACGTTTTGTGTTTGTTTTCTCAAGTCCGTTCAAAACCAATTGCTGTCTTTCGGCGCTGCGGTTGACGATTTCCGCGATGGTTCTGCGGGCTTGTTGGCCGTCTGCATCTGGATAGAGCGGGTAGACGTGGCCCATTTCTTCACCGATATGGAGCGTGACATTGACGCCTGCTTCTTTAAGCTTCTCGGTGCATTTGACGATGTCGGGGTAGAATACTTCCCAAGTGCCAACGAAAATGTCGGTGGGCGGGAGCCCTTGCATGTTGCCGTAAAGAGGCGATACCATCGGATTGTGAGCATCCATGCCGTTGGCCCAAGATAATCCAAACTGGTGCAGTTCGTCAATACGGAGCCAGTTGTCGTATTCTTCGATGGATCTGTCGCCGCCAGTAATATCGACCCAGGGCGAAATCAAGATGATGTGCATGGGCGAGGGGAGCGACTGTTCTGTAATTTCTTCCGAAAGTGCAAGTGAGAATCCGCCGCCGGCGCTGTCACCCATGATGATAATGCGGCTTGCGGGGATGCGCTTTGTCAGTTCTCTGTAGAGTTTCAATACGAGGGCGTGCGCTTCAATGGCGGTATGGTTTGGCAAAAGCGGGTAGTTGGGCATCACGATGCCGCAGCCTGTCGCTTTGGAAATTTCGGCAAGCATATTCCAGTGTGTTTGCGCAATGCCAAGCGTGTAACCGCCACCGTGAATGTAAAGGATTACGGGGTTGTTTTCGTCGGTTGCCGCTATTTCGAAAACTTGCATGCCGTCAATTTGGTATTCCTTCACCGGGCGTTCATGGACGTAAAATATTGCTGCAATCGTCGCAAGCGCTAGTAAAATACAGGGTAGGAATATCTTGACTTTTTTCATACACCAAAAGTTCGCCCTAATTGATTTTGCTCAACGGGCGGCATGTCAATATACCTATTCCTTCAAACGGATGTCAAGTAAAAATTTTTCAAAGTCTTACAAGTGTAGATTTCATCACAGACTTCATGGCGTACATGCGCTCATCTGCTAATTGATACACTTTTTCGGGTTCGACTTGAGCCATTTCTTTTGAATGGGCGTTCTTGTCTTTTGAAAGTTCATGCCTGTAGGCAACACCGTAGGCGGCTTCCAATGGCGTAAGCAAATTCGCGCTAAGTTCTTTTTGGAGTTCGGCCATCTTTGCTAGAGCCGTGTCCACTTCGGCAATATGTTCATGGCGCACGATGGCTAAAAACTCATCGCCACCCAAGCGGATGGTTGTTCCGACTTCGGCAAAGGCATCGTGGAATGCGGTTGCAAAAGCCTTGAGCTGCCGGTCGCCTTCGTTGTGTCCGTAGCGGTCGTTGATAAACTTTAGGCCATTCATGTCGATACTCACGAATGCAAAATCCGCAGATGTCGAGTTGAGGCTTGCAAAAATACGTTGGCTTTTGGCGCGGTTGTAGATCCCCGTCAGAGAATCTCTGTAAGCAATTTCCTTCAGCACGTCTTTCTCTGTTTTTGCAGACATCAAGCGGTACATGTACACGATGTAACTCATGACAAGCAGAATGACGAAAGCGAGTGTTCCTGCTGGGAGCCATGTAATTCCAAGTATGGTGTGTTCCAAATGGAAACTCGTCATCATATGGTAACGGACGAGTTCGAGTATGGCGAATGTGCCGAATGTGAATATGCCTGCTGTTAAGAATCTAGTCGGAGCGTCGAATTTATGCTTATTCGAAATTAT
>CAMZFJ010000395.1 GCA_947306025.1 uncultured Fibrobacter sp. | reverse complement strand
CGTTACACCCTGCCCACAATGCTGCGGCAGTCATCAACGCAAATTTGCCAAGATAATTGCTAAAGAACTTGGACATACTTTGATTCTTCAGTTTTCTGTCGGCGACAAAGGTTGTTCTGATGTACTTGACGAAGAAGAAGGGAATACTTCGTATAGATTAACAGGGAATATAAAAGTCCCGCCCTTCCGCGATTTCGAGAACACCCAACGAGTTATTGATTTTCTGATTTCTTCGCTAAACTGAACCATCGATGATCTAATTTCGACATTTTCAACTTTGCCGCTTGGCGCAAACTTCATTTCTTTGTTAAACCGAGCCATCGATGATTTAATCTCGACGTTTTCTACTTTGCCGCTTGGCGCAATTTTCATTTCAAAAACAATTGTTCCTTCAAATTCTTTAGTACGTTTAGCGCGATACTTTAGATTTGTATAAAGATTCTTATTGCAGATATGGCGAATGCCCGGCGAACGTTGGCGGAAAACTTTCAAAAAATATTCAACATCGATGTCGTTATCCTTCCCTGCGATAACATCCTCATCCGTCAATTCCTTAACAAAGCAACGAGGAACAGGCTTGGGCTGGTGAATTTCGCGAGGGCCGTCAGGCATAATAATTTCACGCGGAGGCCGAACTCCATAAAGAGCAACCGCTCTACCCATATCTTCTTCGACAACACCGTACAGAGCCCGAATCATACCCATTTCAGATTTCACCTTGGCAATGCGAGCCGCCTTTTTAAACAAGGAATCCTTGGCAGGTTCTATCACAGCAACGCTATCCGAAGCAGACGATTCCGCAAACTCATTTTCAGACACCAAAGTATCCGCAGAAAGAGAACTATTCGCCGATTGCGCCGCATTTCCCAAAATTTGCGATTGAGAAACATCCGACTTTTTATCAGAATCGTTACAACCAGCCCACAACGCAGCAGCAGTCATGAGAGCGACTTTGCCAAGAAATTTGCTGAAGTTTTTCGCCATGCTTTATAAATAACAAAATTCAAATTAGAAAAATCAGCGTAGAAAAAAAATTTTACACGTTCAAGGGGCGTTTTTTGCCCAAATATGCTACTAAAATGCAATTTTCGGAGTTTGCGAACGCAGCACCCACAAGCGAATGATAACCGCGACGGTCGCCCCGATAAGGCACATGAACATATCCGTCTGCGTATCCCAAATGTAGCCCTGCGTTCCTAAAAATGCTTCCGTATCCGTCGGATTGCTGAGCGATGCAAGCCACTCGATAATTTCATAAAGCGCAGAAATCGCCTCGGCCACGCACACCGACAAGAAGCCCGTCCAGCCCGTCGTCTTGATTGGAGTTGTGCGGCGCAAAAGTTCAATCATCACAAGTGCAGGTGTAACGCCCTGCATCAAATGCCCGATTTTATCGTAGTTGTTGCGCGTAAAGCCAAACCAATCCTGCATCCAGAATCCAAGCGGAACCTTCGCGTACGAATAATGCGCCCCCACCAAAAGCACCGCCATGTGGAGCGCCATTACCCCGTAAAGAAACGTTGGCATCCTGAATTTTTTGTAAGTAAACACAAGAACCAACAGCCCGACAATCGCAGGTGTCGCTTCAAGAATCCAAGTGAGGTAAGTATCTTCGACCCCGACAACAGACCAAATCGTCGTCAGGAGAACAAATGCAAGCAAGAATAAATGAGATTTTGCAATATTATTCATGCTTAGAAAATACAAATTTTTATTTAGACGGTGCGAAAGCTAGGCTTATTCATAAAAACGAATGGGAACATAAACAACAATCGTCCCTGATTTAACCTTAGGGAACGTCCATCGACTTACTACGGTTCTTATATTTTCATCAAATTCTTTAACGCCCGTCGTCGATTTCTTTATTGAAGATTCTTTTACACTTCCATCAGCAGCAATCGTCAATTTTAAAACGATTTTTCCTTGAAATGTATTAGCAGAATCTTTCTTGACAAATTTTCTGTATATATGCCTTAAACCCGGACTTCTTTGTTGAAAAACACGTTTAATTCTAGAAAGCATATCTTGATTAGGAGTTCGTTTGTCTGCGAATTCAATATTTTCATAAAGAACTTTCAGAGTCCATTTAGACGGAAACACATTCGAATTACCCAATAACGATTGAAGAATAGACCTACCATCTACAGAAGAATTTCCAGTACCATCATTAAATCCAACTTTAAAGTCATCTTTAAAGCCAAGAAGAGGACGTGGTTTATACCTATCTACAATAACACCATAATAACACATAACAGAGCCCAAATCTGATCTAGCTTTCAAAATCGAATCACGATTTTTTGCAAAAATCATAAGAGCATATTGATATCCGTCTTTCTTTTTTCAACATCATTCCATTCAATCGGGAAATAAGCCTTCATCAAGCTATCTATAGTCCGCTGCTTTTCAAGCTGTTTCGCGGAATCCAGCAATACGACTGTTTGGGCGTTCACATCAAGTGAATCTTTGAGAATTTCACCCACAAGAGAATCGTCTTTTTCCGTTACATTCTGCAACGCCGCAGAATCAGACGATTCAACAGAATTGGATATTTCAGCTACACCGAAACTGTTCGAAGCGCTGCTTAACGACTTTTCATTTTTCGAATCTTTATCGACATTATCGCAACCAGCCCACAGCATCGCTGTAGCCATCAATGCGATTTCACTAAAATATTTGCTAAAGAAATTTGCCATGCTTCAATTATTTTAGGTAACAGCCCAATTGATTACTTAGGCTGCGTCGAAGATTCGTCTTATTCATAAAAATGAATAGGTACATAAACAACAGTCGTCCCTGAATCAACCTTAGAGAAAATCCACCGACTTACAGCTTTTCTTATCTCTTCATCAAATTCTTTAACGCCCGTCGTCGATTTCTTTATTGAAGATTTTTTTACTGTTCCATCCGCA
>CAMZFJ010000394.1 GCA_947306025.1 uncultured Fibrobacter sp. | reverse complement strand
GCGCAGAGACGTTCGAGACGAAAGAATATGTTGAAGATGGCGTTTTTACATATCGTCATGGCGATGTGGCTCGAATCAATTCCTGGATCAAGGGGGTAACGGGTGAATTTTGGTTGAATCTTTGGTATAAGGATTTGCTCAAGTTTACGACGCTTACGGGCTTCGAACGCATTGATGGCAAGGAAAAACGCTTTGAAGTCAATCCCTCGGAATTTTTTGTTTCATTTAATGCCGATTGGCTTATCAAAAAGACGTTCCGCATTTCTCATTCATTGCGCTACAGAAGTGATGCTGAATGGAATCTCCGTTCCAAAGATCCGTTTATCGTAAAAGGCGATTGGTATTGGGATGCTACGTTTGAACAGCGTTTCCCGAAATGGGGAATTACGTTAGCTGGCTCTATTATTCAAGCTCTTGGTGATGAAGTTATCGAAACGCCTAATGGAAATTACAGCCGCGTTCGCTTCTTCTGCACCGCAAAGAAAGCTTTCTAATAGTCACCCCGGCCTGTTATCCCGAATGTCATTCCCGGCGCAGACCGGGAATTCCTTTAGAACACTTTTTTCAGCGCTTTTAAGCTAAAGGAATTTGCGAAAGTCTCAAAGGCTTTCGCCTTTTCTATCCATGCGATCGACGATTTGTTTTTTGCCTTCGACTTCAATTTTATATAAAGTACATCGCATTCGATTTTGTGAACGGTAATGCTGTGCCGGAATGTTCCGCAATGCTTTATAGATTCAACATCATCGGCGTTGATGTAATTTTCTGCTTCGGCAGGGAGGCCAACGGTAGCGCCACGCGGACTTTCAAAATGCGGAAGCGCCAGTTGCTTGTCCAAGAATTTTTGTCCGCCACTTACCGCGAGAATCTTTTCGTCAGCGCTTTCAATGACGAGTACTGTCCCGTGCCAATTTTTTTCGGTACGCTTTTTTGCGGGCGGAAATTCCGCAGTACGCTTGTCGATGAACGCGCGACATTCTTTGTTTAGCGGGCAGCTTTCACAAAGCGGCGATTTTGTTTTGCAAACGGTTCGCCCAAGTTCCATCAGCGCTTCGTTGTGCATGTAGGCTTTGGGGCTATCGGCAACTTCTCGTGCGTAATTCCAGTAAATCTCTGCTGTATTCTTGTCGGTTGGTAAAAAATCTAGTTCGTATAAGCGGCTAAAAATCCTCACCAAATTCCCGTCTAAGATTGCTTCTCGCTGGTGGTAAGCTAGGCTTAAAATAGCTCCAGCCGTGTACGCTCCGATTCCCGGCAACGCTTCAAGTTCCTTGCGAGTTTGCGGCATTTTGCATGCACTTGCGATTTCGCAATCAATCTTTTTCGACTTGTCATTCTCGTAGCGCAGCGTAGGGAATCCATTATTTTCACAAACATTCTTCGCTGTCTTTAAGATATTCCTAGCGCGGCTGTAATATCCAAGACCTTGCCAGTACTTGAACACTTCGGCTTCGTCGGCTTTTGCAAGCGTCTCTATATTGGGGAACCGCTCCATCCAGCGGATGAAATATTCTTTGACCGTTGAAACTTGCGTCTGTTGGAGCATCGTTTCGCTAATCCAAACGGCATACGCGTCACGCGGCGCGTCCAAGTCGGCGAGTCTCCACGGGAGTTCCGCCGCGTTCTTCTTGAACCATTCGCGCAAATGTTTTAAGGAGTCATTAGTCAATGGTCAATAGTCATTAGTTGTTGGTCAATGGTTGGGTATGAAATCGCTCTTAAATTCGCTTTGGGGCTGCTCGTTTTACTTGCTTTGAGAGAAATTCTTTTTAATGTCGTTGTATACATACTTTGTGTTTACTCACACCTCATACCTCAAAGGTACGAAGTGCCGACCTCATAGCTCACGGCTCATCTCTCGTCTACTGTCTACTGCCTACTGTCTACTGCCTACTGCGGCGAAGCCGCCTACATCCCGTAAGCTTCTTTCTTCAGCTTCCTAAAGAATTCGAACTGTATTTTGGTCGAACTTTCAAGCGTATAGCGCTCGCTGCGCTTGTGGCTGTCGATTCGCATTTGTTCGTAAACTTCCGGTTGCTCCAACTTGATGGTTCGGCATTCTTCCAACGTTTCAAGCCACTTCGCTTCGTCAATCGGCAAAATGCGTCCGCACTTGTTGTCGTTTTGCACAATGCTTCTTGGTCCACCGTAGTTGCTTACAATCGCTGGCGTTCCTGTAGACATTGCTTCTACGACCACGTTGCCAAACGTATCCGTCGTGCTCGGGAACAAGAAAAAGTCTGCATCCGCATAAAGGCTTGCGAGCATCTCGCCGCCTTGTTCGCCTGCAAAGCAAACGCTCGGGTTGTCCTTGAACTGCTTCTTGATTTCTTCAAGATACCAGCCGTAACCCACATACATGAGCTCAACGTCGTCGTGCTTGGCGGAGAACTTTTCCCAAACGGAATTCAAAAATTCCAGATTCTTTTCTTTGGAAATTCTTCCGATAAAGGCAAAGCGCACCTTACGCTGGCTGCGATCGTTGCCAAATTTTTCCCAAGCGCCCTTGCCGCGCAAGTCGGGCGAGAACTTTTCCAGCGGGAGCCCGCGGGGGAGAATCTGCACTTGGTTTGCCGGGACTCTCAAATCCTTTTTCAGAATGTTGGCATAGTCTTCGCACGGGCTAATGACCGGGCGCGCCATCCAGTAGAAAATACGCATGAGCCAAAGCACGTATGTGTGCATCCACTTCGCTTTCACAAGTGTCTTGGCGTATGTTGGCACGTCGGTGCGGTAATGGCTAAAGACCTTGATGCCCGCAATCCATGCGCAAAGGCAAACGACCCATGCTCCTGGGCTTGGCGTTTCAAGCTCGATCATGTCGATGGGGTAGCGCTTGAACAGGCGGAGTGCCGGCGAAATACGCGGAATCGCAAGTTCGCTGTTGGCGTACCCGAGCTGCTCCATGCTGAACAGAC
>CAMZFJ010000393.1 GCA_947306025.1 uncultured Fibrobacter sp. | reverse complement strand
TCAATGCGCTGGAACGCAAGCGACGTGAGGTTCAGCTTCTTGCGGATGTATTCGACCATGTCCTTGTACGGCTGACCATTCGGATCGGTGTACTTGTCCAAATCGGCGTTTTCGCCTTCCTTGTCGCGAATGTAACGACGCGTGATGAGGTCGTATTCATTCTTGGAGCGGGAGAAGTTGATGAACTTGCACGGATAAACGAGCGGCGGGCAAGCAATACGCATGTGCGTTTCCTTGCAGCCCATCGAATAAAGTTTCTGAGCCTGCTTACCGAGCTGCGTGCCGCGAACAATCGAGTCATCGCAGAACACAAGGCGACGGTCCTTGATGAGTCCCGGAATCGGGATGAGCTTCATCGAAGCGACGTGTTCGCGCTGGCGTTGGTCTTGCGGCATAAAGGAACGTGCCCAAGTCGGCGTGTACTTCACGAACGGACGTGCAAACTTGATGCCGGCTTCGTGAGCATAGCCCAAAGCGTGAGATGTACCGGAGTCCGGAATACCGCAAGCGGCATCGGCTTCGGTCGGGGTGCGCTTCGCAAGAGCGGAACCGCAACGGTAACGAGTCATTTCGACATTGCGTCCTTCGTAGCTCGATGCCGGGTAACCATAATACACCCAGAGGAACGAACAAATTGCCATCTTCTTGCGCGGCGGAACAAGCGTCGTATCGCCATCCGGCGTGAGCTCAACCACTTCGCCCGGACCCAAATCACGAACGTATTCGTAGCCGAGGTTCGGGAGAGCGCAGCTTTCTTGCAAGGCAATCATGGCGCCATCTTTTTTGCCGAGGATGATTGCCGTACGGCCCCACTTGTCGCGGCAAGCGTAGAAGCGGCCCTGGCTATCCATGATGAGCACGGAGCAGCTGCCCTTGACTTTGTCCTGAACGTACTTGAGACCATCGATGATGGAATCCTGAGTAGCAATAAGGGCCGACACCACTTCGGTCGGTCCTACCATTCCACTCGTCGTCGAGAACTGGAGCTGCATGCAATTGTTGCGGAAGAGTTCTTCCTTGATTTCTTCAATGTTCGTAATGAGACCAACAGTCACAATAGCGAACGTTCCCAGCTTGGAGGTCATGACGAGCGGCTGCGGGTCCGTGTCAGAAATGACGCCTAAGCCAACCTTGCCAGAAAAATGTGAAAGATCGTGCTCGAACTTGCTGCGGAACGGAGTGTTCTGGATGTTGTGAATCGAGCGATGGAAAACTCCATCTGATTTCAAAACAGCCATACCGCCGCGGTGAGTGCCAAGGTGAGAATGGTAGTCGGTTCCGTAAAAGAGATCGCAAACGCAATCTTCTTTGGAAATAACACCACAAAAGCCGCCCATATAAGACTCCTGGATAGAAAAGGATTTTCCACGCACAAAAATAGAAATCTTGAGCCATATGCAAAGACTAAACCTGAAAATTTTTTATTTCAACCGCCAGGCAAGCCTGCAAACAGCCATATTTTTTGCTTACGCACCCTGTTAGAAAAAAGCCCCATTTTGATTCGAGAACATTTAAGTATATATTGGTATAAAAGCATACATTTTTAGAAGGGGAAGCATATGGAAATTAAAGCCGTACGCATGTTTGACCATGGGTTCATGAACCAAGCGTTTGCCTTTGGCGGTGAAGAAGGCAAAGACAAGTTCGATGAACAAATCATTTACCGCAGCAGCCTGCAAAACTTTCTCATCGACACCGGGAGCGAAGTCATCCTCGTCGATACAGGGTTTGCAAATGGGTACACTGCTCCCGAGAAAAAACTTGGCGCTCCGCTTTACATGGGCGAAAAGCTAAAGGACTACATGGAGGCTTTTGCAGAGCTTGGCTACAAGCCCGAGCAGGTCACAAAGATTCTCATCACGCACAAGCATCCGGACCATTCCGCGGCCATTCAGTACTTTCCGAATGCGAAGGTTTTCATCTCGCCCGAAGATGCTGACGCCATGAAGCTTGACGCCCCTAACATTGTGCGCTGCACCTACAAGGACGGCGCTTACCACAACTTCCCGAAGGCAGAAAAAGTCGCCGACGGAGTTTACTTTATCGAAGCTAAGGGCCACACCAAAGGAAACAGCATCGTCATTGCCGAAAGCGAAAGACTTTTCTACCTGATGCACGGCGACGTAACCTACTGCGATGCAGCCCTCAAAGCAAACAAATTAAGCATTGTCTTTGAAGACATCGTCGCCGCCCGCGACACTCTCGACCGCGTTCGTGAATTTGTCGCCAACAACCCGACCGTTTACCTTTCGACGCACTGCCCCGAAGGCTACGAAAATCTCGAAATGAAGCGCGTGATGAAACTGTAGAAAATTCCGCATTTCAATTGCAACTCAAAAGCGTCACGCCCGCAACATATAAAGCGTCATGCCCGCCACCACTGAGTGCGCGGGCATCTCTTTTTACTTATTCCCTGATTTCGGGCCGTATTCGATTGTACCATCGTTGCGGATAATAATGTAATTGCAGAATTCAGACATATTATACTTCGAAAGAGATTCAATGCAATAATTTTCTGAGGCTAGAGAATGATCGCACAGAAAATCTTCAATATATGATAAAATTCCTTTAGAAGATTTTTGATTTTTGCATTGTTTCAATCTAGTATCAGGAATAGCATCTATTTCATTCTGAGAAACATCTAATATCTTTTCTTTTTTAGAATTCCACAACCATATTTCTGGAACGAAAACGTCCCCATTATCACCCAACAAAAAATCTGGAGTTCCACAGCTTTCAACAACTTCGCAAAAATCTGGAGCTTCACAAAAAGATAACGTACCAACATATTTACCAGACATTCCTATTTTATTCCAAACATTTTCTATAGGTTCGTTCCACCAAGATTTACCCTTAACATATATCTCTTTTTGATTGTATATCTTTGCAATATTTTCATAAACTAATAATTGATGGGGCATTTTTTTCTCTAC
>CAMZFJ010000392.1 GCA_947306025.1 uncultured Fibrobacter sp. | reverse complement strand
TTGAAATTAGCCGTAACCGTCAACTTTCCAGCGCCCTTGATGTTCAAATCATCCTTGGAATAAATCGCAGCCTTTGCTGTATCCTGCTTGCCATTGACCGTAGTAAATACGTGGCTTCCCTTGCCATCTTCAATTACGTTGGTTGTACCCTTGACCAAATGGAGAACAGCCTTGTCGGCGTTTTTCACAAGAATCGGAGCGTCGGAACTCTTCAATGTCGCATTGTAAAGATAGATGCCGGTATTGCCTTCTTTATTGGTACCCGGAGTATTCACCACAACCTGGAAATCAGATGATTCGCCAGTCACGTAATAGGCGCCCGGGCAAGTAATCGTTGCACTCTTGTCAGCCACTTCGACGCAACCATTGTTGTTTTCGACAGTTGCCGTTGTTCCAGCAAGTTTCAGGAGAATTTGTGTTCCGTTCAAAGTTCTTGCATCATCCAAATCCTTGTCGTCATCGCCAGGATTTACGACACTGGAACTAGAAGTTCCGATATTTGGATTAGACACGCTCGAACTAGAAGTTTCACGACCAGGATTTACAACGCTGGAACTGGAAATTTCGTTACCGGGGATAAAGACGCTAGAGCTCGACCCATTATCGGGATTCACGGCGCTAGAACTAGAAAATTCATGGCCCGGATTTACAAGACTTGAACTGGAAAGTTCATCGCCAAACACGACACTAGAGCTTGAAAAATCAAAGCCCAGATAATCGCTGCTGGAGCTGTAAACACTCCCGCCATTAGCTCCACCGCCCCCAATTGGATTTGTATCATCAGAACAAGCAACAAAACCCAAAATTGCCGAAATAGCAACCAAAGGCAATTTCATTTTTTTCATAATATAATCCTCTGAATGTAATATATAGACGTAAAAGTCCAATTTTCAAAAAAGCCCCCATCGCCGTCCATATTTCGTTGAACCCAGTACAACATCGACTTTTAAATTACGCATTCGCAACAATGTAAAGGAATAAATACATTCGTGTTAAAACGCTTTTGATTTAAGCAATATTTTCTATCTTTGACCGCGATGTCACTTTTACTTGCCATTTTATTCTTCGCCTTTTTCATCAGCGCCATTGTGCGTGGTAATTTTTCTTATGGCAAGGCGGATTACGACTTTCACGAGCACCCCGTGCAATTCGTGATTGTAACAACATTTATTTTAGGGGTTGCCGTACTCTGCTTTTACCGATTCCTCGTCGAGATGAATCTTATATAAACGAGTCCGTTTTCCGTTGGTAAATAAAGTAATAAGCAAGGCTCCAAGTGCCCCACAAAACGCAAAGCGCCATTCCTATATAGCCAATCGCATAAACAACCGACGCAATCGTATCACATTTTAAAAGCAAACCTGTTTCGGACAAGATAAAATTCCAGTCATGGAATCCGTAAGGCGCTTCAGCACCAGTGCCACCACTAATAAGCGTCAACTTCATCGGGAGAGCGTCTTCGATGTAAGGCGCCACATCGATCAAGTTTTCGAAAGCCCACCAAAGCGCAATCGAAGCGCCAAACAAGTCGCGCGGTTTAATCCACAACGCCAAGCAGAACACAAGCGGCATAATAGTCTGGAACAGCGAGCCACCCAGCGACGTAATCACTTCGCTTCCAAAGATTCTAAAAACGATGTGACCCGTTTCGTGAACAGGCAAGTTCAAGTTATGCAGGAATAGCACAATCCAAGATTGGTAACCGCCGAAAAAAGCCTGCACAGAAAAAAACGCCATAGCAAACAACAGAACAACACGGACAGCAAAGAAGTTTTCGCGGCCAAGCGGCTTAGGCAACAAGCAGAACTGTACCCATGCAGGCCATTCATCCGGTTCGCTCAACCAATCTAAAATTCTAACGAGCAAAGGTTTCTTTTTATGCGGTGTCCAGGTCATGTAATTGGTTGTTAGTCAATGGTCAGTGGTCAATAGTTGTTGGTTAGTGGTTGTTGTGAATCTAGTAAAAAATTATTCTAGCCGTTTTTAGCAAACAACAGATTGCATTCAACTAATAAATGCTGGGTTCGCGGCTGTAAAAGCGTCGGTGCGTGAAGCTGTACCAAAGATTCGGATTTTCAAAAATACGTTGTTCGAGCCACTTGTTGAATTGCGTGTTAACGATGCTCGAATCTGCCAGGGATGCGCCATTGGACTGCGCCGGAGATACGAGATGCGCCGCCCCCGGGACCTGCGCGCGTTCTACTTCGACAGCATGGAGCACGCGGACTCCGCAAATTTCTTCCATCCAGCAAATAAAAACAGGAGTCTGCGGACGATGTTCAAGCAAAAAGTCCGGCAACGGATTCACATTCGCCGGTTGCCCGAGCAAAGTTCCCGATAGTGCACTCGGGATGCGCGAATCCTGATCGGAAAGCAAGCAGAAAAGTTTTCCGTCATTCAGTATCCGCAGAAAGTCGCGTGGCGTCCGGGCATCTACTGAATAACTCCGGCCATCGACCGCACGAATTTTACGTTCGAGAATGTTGTTGAGCCACTTCGGTTTCACGGGAATGTAGCTTGCCACTAGCGGAATTCCAAGGCGGCAAAGCCATGGTCCCATCGCTTCGTAATTGCCGTAATGCGCCGTCAAAAAGATTCCGCCCTTGCGCATTTTTTCAAGCACTGGCGCAGAACCTTCCGCAATGTCAAAAGTCCAGCCGTCCACGCGACAAGGGTAAGCAGAAAAATCACGCGGCAACTTTTTGAAAGTGCCAAAGCAGAACAGCAGTTCGCCCACATGGCGAGTCAAGTTAAACAAGAGTTCGTCGTAATTGACAGGCTCGGCAGTCGACGCATTGGGAGTCGCTCTCGACGCTGTAGAAAACGCGTTCGGAATCGCTTGTGGAAACGCGCCCGCCACATGCTTCGCGTTCGCCAAAACGGTTTTACGCTTCCAGCCCACAAGCCTAAGCACCGCATAAGCACCCCACGCAAAAAT
>CAMZFJ010000391.1 GCA_947306025.1 uncultured Fibrobacter sp. | reverse complement strand
TGTCTAAGCAATTGGTTGTTGAAAAGCCTGTTGCAGCGAGTCATCCTGAGCAGAGCGAAGGATCCAGTGAAGTTGTACAGCCTGTCGAACAGAATTTAGAAACGGAGAATAAATAATGAACGCATTAAAGATGATTGGAAAAGTTATAGTTGTACTTGCTTTGATTGTGTTGGTTATTATGGGAATTTCCCAGCTCCAACAGTTTGCAACGCAACCGCGCGAACAGTTCTTGCAAGGCCAGATGGAAGCCCGCCGCGTGCTTGTGGCTGGCAAGGTTCCGGGCCGCATTGAAAAATTGCTCGTTCACGAAGGCGACATGGTTCGCAAGGATTCCTTGGTCGCTGTGATTAGCAGCCCGGAAATCGAAGCGAAAAAGATTCAGGCTCAGGGCGCTCTCGGGGCTGCCAAGGCTCAGGCTAGCAAGGCCCGCAACGGTGCCCGTAGCGAAGACATTACCGCGCTCAAGGCCATGGCGAACCGCGCTCAAGAAGCCGCAACGCTTGCCAAGAACACTTACGAGCGTGTGCAAAAGCTTTACAACGAAGGCGTGCTCCCGCTCCAGAAACGTGACGAAGCTGAAACGCAGATGAAGGCTTCTCAGTCTGCCGCCGATGCCGCCCGTGCCCAATACAATCAGGCTCTTGCCGGAGCCCGTAGCGAAGACAAGGCTGCCGCAAACGCTCTTGTGTTGCAGGCGAAAGGCGCCAATGCCGAAGTCGATGCTTACCTCGAAGAAACCAAAATCCGCACACCGATTTCTGGTGAAGTCTCGTTGAAGCTTGCTGAAGAAGGCGAAGTCGTTGGCTCCGGCATGCCGATTATTGCGGTTACAGATTTGAATGATTCCTGGGCTGTTTTCCACCTCCGCGAAGATTACCTCAAGAATGTGTTCAAGGGTAAAAAGTTCTATCTCCAGGTTCCGGCTCTCGACAAGACGGTTGAAATGGTCGTAAGCTACATTGCTTCTGTCGGCGATTATGCCACATGGCGTAGCTCCAAGGAAAGCTCGGGCTTTGACCTCAAGACGTTCGAAGTCCGTATGCGTCCGACCCACAAGGTCGAAAATCTCCGCCCGGGCATGAGCGTTCTGTTCCCTGTTGACGACATTCAGTAAGCTTGGATAGAAGGTTATTGTGCTGAAAGGCCTTTTAAAGACAATTGGGAAGATTTATTTCGGCCACAAACTTGTTTTGTGGATGATTCTTGCTGTACTTCCCGTGGGCGTCTCCGTGTTCATGCTGGAGATGTTCTCTTCTCAAATTGTACAGCACATCCCGATTGGTATTGTCAAGCAAGATAATAGCCAGCTCGCCGATAGGCTGGAAATGGCTCTCCAGTCTAGCCCGGTGCTCGATGTGAAATTGTTGTGCCATGACATGAGCGAATGCGAACATGCGGTCATTCGCGGTGATTTGCAAACGTTTATCGTGTTCCCGAATGAATTGGAACGCCGTGCACTCCGCCTTGAAGCGCCTGTGATTCCCGTTTATTCCAGCGGTCAGAATTACCTCACGAACATGTTTGCAACAAAGGAAATTCGTGCGGTTCTTACCGATGTGGGTTCGGAACTTTTCACCGCTTCGTTTGAAGATCCTATAAAAACAGAAATCCATTCAGTCGGTAATATCGAAGGCAATTATCAGGGATTTTTGGCGCTTGGGCTTGTGTCTGCCATGTTCCACTTGGCGGCCATGCTTGTAGCGGTATATATCGCTTCGTTCCCGTTGCGTGACAAGCGCGTGCGTGAATTTTACCAGTATGCAGAACGTTCTTGGGTGACGCTTGGCGTTGCTTCATTTGTTCCTGCCGTTATCATTCTTTGGCTTGAATACATGGGCTGTTATGCGTACACGCACCGCATGCTCATGCCGATGGGCTTTGAAGAATTTGTGATGGTCTCCGTGGCGCAACTCTTGATGGTGATTTGCTGTGTGGGGGCGGGAATGGTATTTGTAGGCGTGACTGGCGTGATGCGTATTGCTACAGGCGTTTCGGGCGTGATTGGCGGCCCTGCGTTTGCATTTGCCGGTCAGACGTTCCCTGTGATGGCAATGCCATTTGCCGTGCGTTGCTTTGCGTTTGTGTTGCCGCTTACCCACGTACTTCGCGTGCAGTCCATGATGCTCCTTGGCGATGTCGGTATGGCTGCATCTTGGGAGGTCATCAAGTTGATGGCTGGCATGGCGCTCTTCTGGACTCTATTTGGCTGTCTTACGATGGTGCTCCGCTGGCAGTACCGCTTGAAGCATGATTCTCAAATGCCGGTCGTTGTCGAAGAAGATGGCGAGATTACCGTAGATGCGCTGTTTAAAAGTGTGCTAGAGAAAATCAGGAGGCGAAAAAATGATTAGTCGTCTTTTGAAAGTGACATTGACGGAATGGAAGTTGTTTTTCACTGATCCGGCGGCTGTGCTCTTGCTTGTTGTCGCTGGGGTCCTCTATGCGTTCTATTATCCGACGGCGTATGTGAACCAGACGGTGTCTAAAGTTCCGGTGGCTGTTGTAGATTTGGACCATTCTGCTAAGTCTAGGGAACTTACGCGAATGGCGTCCGCAACGCAACAGGTCGAAGTCAAGGCTGTTTATAATGACATGCTCGAAGCGGAAACCGCCATGGCGCGCGAAGATATTTTTGGTTTCATGGTCATTCCAGAGAACATGGAAAAGGACTTGCTGAACAAGAAGCCGACAAAGATTAACATCTTTACGCATGGCGCCTACGTGATGCTCCATGGTACAATCGGTACCGCGTTCTCGACGTGTGCGTTGACGGTCGGTGCGGTCAGTAAAGTCAAGGCCATTGCGCTTGGCAAAAAAGTGCCCTCGGCAAAAGCGATGGCGATGCGCGATCCGATTCCGCTGTCGATTCAAACGATGTTCAATAACACCGGAAGTTATTCGAATTATGTTGTTCCTAGCGTGCTTGTGGTGATTTTGCAAC
>CAMZFJ010000390.1 GCA_947306025.1 uncultured Fibrobacter sp. | reverse complement strand
CCTTGGTTGACTAACTTCTTGTTTTCCTTGACTTTGTTCTGGTAGTTTGTTCCTTTGGTAGCTCCTGGAATTTTAAGATCCTTCTTGATGTCGTCGGCGTCATTGTAGTCTAAATGAGCAAAGTACATGAGCAAACCACCGATAAGGGCTGTTCCTGCGGCACCGCCAATAAATGCTTCGCCGAGAGTTTGCATTTTCTTTTCGTGTAGCCACTTGTTCTGCTTTTCGATTTCATCATAGCTGGTCAGCTTTTCAAGATCAATGCTCAAGTCTATTTGCGACACTGGCGCGACAAAAAAATTGACGAGCGTATCTCTGTAGCCTGCTTTGCGGATAATAAGGCTGTCAGTTCCCATGCTGTAAACGGGGATTTTTTCAGGCGTTTTGGCAATAGCCTTGGAACGCTTAGTGATGGGTGTATTTGCCTTGTAGACGCTAGCTCCTTCGGGGAATGTCAAAATACGGATTTCGGGAGCGACGCGCTTAAGCTTGAGCGAAACATGGACGGTATCGCCGGGAAGGGGGACGATGTTTGTGCTTGCGCCCCAAAGGTGTCTATCGACATCCCAATAGGCGTAAAGTGGGAATTTGGTGGTATCCGTAACGACGAATGTGCATGGCGATTTGCAAATGGCGTCTTTTTCGGAACGAGAAATTGTAGCGCCATCGGGGTCTGTTTCAATGTGAATGTACGCACGGTTCTTTTTCGTTTTAATCGTTTCTTTGCCTTGAGCGTCTAAAAGTTGATTCCTTAATTTGTTGTTGGTAATGGCATCGCTGAATACGGCTTGCCTTGAAATGTTCACGCTTGCTCTGTGCAACATTGGCAACGAATCTTCGTAGAATGCATGCGTGAGGTTTAACGTTAAGCTATCGGTCTTGATGTTCGGTACAATTTCACCAAAGTAAATAGACTTGTAGCCGTAAGAAGAAAGCTCGTTTTGAATACAAATGTTGTCATCGCAATTCTTGATGTCGCTCTTGCGAATGAGTTGCGGATTTTCGCCAGCTTCCATGAGCAATCGCGCGGTAAGGCCTGTAAACTGGTCAGCAATGGACTGGTTGACACCTTCTCCGGTGTAGGCGATAAGAACGGTCTTGATTGGCTTTGGTGCAGGCTTTTCGCTAGACGAGCTGATGCTAGATGAACTTGCAACCGGTGCTTTTTCGCTTGAAGAACTGGAGCTAGATATTTTTGCGCTAGAAGAACTCACGTGCGATTTCGTGCTGGAGGAACTCACGAGGGGTTGTTTTGCGCTTGAAGAAATTGCGGTAGAAGAGCTTGAAATTGCTGCGGAACTTGATGATTGGGCCGAGCTCACTGCTGCCGAGCTCACTGCGATGGAACTTGAACTTGGCTCCGTTTTTTCAGCCGTTGTTTTTGTTTGCGGAGTTTCGCTTAAAAGGTCGTTGCCCTTTTCATCTACAATTCTCTTGAATTGCTTCTTGGCAATCTTTACGATTGTAAACTTGTTCTGGATGTAACCGCCAAGGCTTACGGTATCGTTTTCAATGCCCATCAGTTTTGCGCGTTGCTTTGTGCCCGACAAGAGCTCGACATCAACGAAAATGCCCTCGGGATTAGCGAATGCGGCTGTTAAGGCGATTGCAATGAGTAAGAAAATCTTTTTCATATTCTACCTAAAATGAAAGAACGAAACCTGCGGTAAGGATCGCTAGACCCGTGACAAAGAAAATTCCGGAGACCGTTTTGGCAGTTTTAGCGCTACCTTTGTGGTCTTTGAAATCTCGCATATGCTCGTCATACCTTTCGTTCACAAAGTGTGTATTTTCTATAGCTTTTTTGTGGTCGTTTGCTTTACCGATGTTGTAAAGAGAAACGATTGCAGAAATTCCGCTAATGGCAAAGGGGGCGATGGATGCCCACTTGAGGTACCCACCGAGTATGCGCCTGTTCCTGTGTTTTAAAAGGTCTTGATTCCTTTCGATTTCTTCATCGTCGTAAGTTTGCTTGAGCGCTACAATAATGAATGATGTATCGTTAGGCGAGAGAGCAATATTGATTGTTGTGTCCGCGTAATTCGGGTGGAAAAACGAAACGATGATGCTGTCTTTTCCATCGGGGACTGGGATAAATGCGGGGGATGTGTAATTGGGCTTGCTTGCAAAGTCTGGCAAAATCAGGCCTGTGTACAAATCCACCGTTGATGGGTTTGTCGATATTTGCAAGTAACGGACTTTTGCTTTTTCTGTTGTACTCTGTTGTGCAATTTGCTGCGAGCCTTGTTCTGCAAAGGCATTCCCGCAAAGAGCAAAAAGCAAAAAGACAATGGTGATGGAGGCTCTCTTGATATTAATCATTTGTTGTCCTCCTGCTTGGTGTATGGTCCAAAAATTTTTGTTTCAGAACCATTGACCTTGATTTTCCAGAAAACGTTGGGCGCCTTGTTGCGTGCATAGTCTTCGGCATTTACGACAAGCTTGCATTCATTTTGACATGTGTTGATTATGGATACGATGTTGTTCTCGTATTTTGATAGAACCGTATCTGCGTTTATGGTTGCATAAATCTTTGATGCGTTAACGCCAGAACCGTTATCGAGAAGCATGAACTTGATTGGTACGGTTGTCGGGAAATTTGTGTTGATTGGGGTCATGTTGGGCTTGACATTGTCGCGCAAGAACAATGTGTCGGTTACCGTTTTTGTGTTGGGCGCCAAATTGGTTGTTATGGAATCGCAACCGTATTCTGTACGAATTTCATCGCAGATTACAATTTTTATGTTCGATTGCGGACTCAGTGTTTTTATAATGTTTGTCGTCGATTTGTTTTCTGAAATTTTAGAAAGAGTATCTCCCGCTGCCGAAAGAATGGCGCCTGTTAGCTTTGATTTTTCCGGGAAGAGGTTGGATAGGCTTACTACCGGAATCTCGATAATTGAAGATCCGTCATTTTTTAACTTTGTGGAAAAACTGAATAC
>CAMZFJ010000389.1 GCA_947306025.1 uncultured Fibrobacter sp. | reverse complement strand
TAAAAATAAGAAACAATAAATGATACAGATATAGATAAAGATGGTTTCATTTGTCTTTCATATGCATTCGAGATGATGCAGAAAGGAAATACAACACGAGCAATGAGTTCGATTGACCGCTTTGTGTCCATGCTTATCGGTGAATCAATCCTCGCCGTGCGCAAGCAGAATGCAGACAACGAAATCAACAAGAAGATTATGGAAGCCACGCGCGACTTGATGGGTTTCGTGCGCAACAATCGCCTCGAAATCTGGGACGACATGCCCTCGCTCGACTTCAATGACCTTCTCAAGACGCTTCAACCAGAGCTCAAGGATCACCCGAATTTGATTCTCGTGATTGACGGCATCGACCACTTGAAGATAACGGACCGTCCGGAACTCCCGGACATCCACGAGAAGCGGTCGTCCATCATGCTTGACTTGTACAAGGTTCTCGACATTCCCATATTCCTCGGTGGTGAACTCATCGATTCCAACATGGGACTTTTAGGGCCACGCGCTTACCTCCGCGATTCCGACGCCATCTACTGGCTCACCGAAAAAGACGGAATCTTGAGCCTAGCCATCGACTCTAAGCGCTTGGGCACGAGCCGCATTTACGAAGACAGGATTTTGATGAATCCTCAATCTAGCCGCATGCAAGAAGCTTAATGTTTACCATCGTTGATTTTAACAACTTCTGGAGTCCGTCAGGAGGCGGAGTCCGGCGTTACCATTTGCAAAAAATGGCATTCTACGAAAATCAAAGCGACGTCCTTTCGGTATTTGTCATGCCTTCTGCAAGTACATACACCGAAACACGGAGCGAAGGGCTCATAATCGAGCATGTAGAAGCATTCCGGTTCCCAGGCAACTGGGAATACCGCTTTATGTGGAAAGCCAAACAAATCCGCCCGATTCTTGAAAAATACAAGCCAGACGCAATCGAAGTGGGTTCGCCATACATTCTGCCTTCAGTTGTTCGTAGCATAGCAAAAGAAGTTGTTCCAAATGCAGCTTTGTTCAGCTTTTGGCATGCTGATTTTCCGGTAACTTACGTAGGTCGCCCCATCGCCAAAAAATTTGGAGCAGGCACAGGAACGTTCTTGGTACGCCCACAAAGAATTTGATGGATTCGATTGCGTACAAGCTTCATCAAAAGAAGCAATGGCTCGCCTTAAAAAGAACGGCCTCCCCGATCCGCGATGGATTCCGCTCGGTTGCGACATCAATACATTCTCCCCAGAACGTCGTGATGAAGCATTAGTCGCTAAACTTAAGGACGGTGATCCGAACCGCCTCACGATATTTTTCCCGCACAGGCATTGCAACGAAAAAGGAATTGACCTCGTTCTCGGAGCTTATGATATTTTAACGCAAAAGCTCGGGCACGAACCAGCAATAGTCTTTGCAGGCACAGGTCCAAGCCTCCCACTCGTACAAGCGGCTGCCGAAAAATACAAGCATGTAAGCTACATCGGGTTTGTAAACTCCATTGACGAAATGGCCCGCTATTACGCGAGCGTCGATATGGGACTTGCGCTCTCCGGTTGGGAAACATTTGGACTTTCGATTCTCGAAAGCATGGCTAGCGGAAACGCTCTTGTCGGCGCTGCCGCCGGGGCCGCATTCGAGCACGTCACGGAATCAGGCGCAGGCACAATCCTCAAGGAACGCACGCCCGAAGCGCTTGCCGATGCCATTGTCGAGCTCTATCATTCTGATCTCACCGACAAAAAGGCAAAAGCGCGAAAGTACGCCGAGAAATTTAGCTGGAACGATTGCTTTAAGCGCCAGCTCGCGCTCTACAAAGAAATTACCGGACTTAAAAAATGAAAAACTTTATACAAAAGATTGCCAAGTTCTTTGAGCCATCCAAGAACTTGGTTTCGATTTCGCTCGCCTTTTGGATAACGCATATTCTACTCCGCGTAATGCTACTGTTCCGTAGCAACCCTTACGGATTCCCCTTCGTTTCAAAACCGGACTGGTTTATTTTCCACGCGGTCTGCATTGACTTTATGTGGATCTGCAATGCGCTTGTGGTATTCATGATTTTAGGCGGGATTGTCGCGCAATTCGCAAAACGCAAATCCGAGAAAGTCCAAACGAATACCGCAAAAGCAACAACGATTCTCTATACCGTTTTCCAAAGCGTCATCTTGCTTTTCACGCTATTGGACAACGAAGTTCAACGATTCTTGGGCGGGCATTTGAGCTTCGGCCTTGTAGACACCTATAAGGATACTTCGTCTATCGCCATGTTCTATGACTACGTGGCAAACGATTTATCCATCCCCTATTTGCAATTCGTAGTCCTCGTGTCGATGCTCCCGCTGACCTACGGCTTATATAAATTGTTGGTCAAGCATTACCTTACACCGAAAGGTTTTCGTCTAAAGAAGTCCGCCATCGCGATGGTTATTTTCTACATCGCATCTTACCTGTTCGTTTATTTTATCTGGACCGGTCATGCACGCATGACCAAGCTCCGTCCAGTCGTTTCACTTGTCTACAACGACCTTTTTGTATCAAAAAAAGCAGCCGGGCTTACCGAAAAAGATCTCGCCGTCTACCGCACCACTTACCAGAATTTATGGCAGCGCGTTGAAGGCAATAGCCTTTGGAAATTCTCCGATGCGAAAGAAGGCCATGGTCTACCGCTTTACCGCATCCCGACCGAAGCTCTTTTAAAAAGCGAAAAACTTGCCGCCCAGCGCGAAATGAAGCCAAACTTCATTTTAGTGCTTATGGAATCGCATCGCGGGCTTAACACAGGCTTCATGAATCCGCAAATACAGCCCTCGCCCACGCCCTTCCTCGATTCGCTTGCCGCACACTCTCACGCATGGATTCGCATGCACACCAGCGGCGTCCCGACAACCGGCGGAGTCCTTTCGACACACCTCGGCATCCCGCACCATTCCAGGCTTGCACAAGCAACCGACCTAGCGCATATTTCAC
>CAMZFJ010000388.1 GCA_947306025.1 uncultured Fibrobacter sp. | reverse complement strand
CCGATACAGAAATCGTTTACGTTTCAAGCACCGAAAGCAATTCCGATGAAGCCACATGGAAAAAAGGCGCCACATGGAGCGTTCCTTTTGCCGACGGGAAATTCGGAAGGCCGCAGAAACTTTTTGACGGGACATTCAATGGCGGCACCAGCGCAGACGAAACGTTCGCCGTTTCTGGAGCAAAATTACTCCGTGCACATATCAACGGGAAAGACGAAATTTGGTACAACAAGGAACAAGCATGCAATGTTTCGTTCTCCAATTTAACAAAACAGACATTATTCCTAGACTTTGGCGGAAACACGGGAAAGGAATTTTCCGGTCACAAGTACACCACCCACGAACAGCTTTTAATTGCAGATAGCACAGGCAAACTCATAAAAATGATTCCCGCCCCCAAAGGCTACACATTCGACCATACGGAATGGGTTCAGAACAGCGCAAATCTTGCAGTTGCAACGCTCACAGATATAAACGGGGAACATCCTAAAATTGTCCTAGTGAACACAAATGATTCCAGCATCACAGAAATCGCTCAAGGCACAGAGTTGTGGCATCCTGATTTTTGGATTGGCAAGCCCCAGAATTTCGAGACAACGCTAAACATCGATAGCGCCGGGCAATACGAGCTCAATTGTCCATACACAGGCGACATGAGCACAACGATGACCCGCTACGATTTAGAATTACTTTACAAGTACCGTGATTCCATCAATGTTCTAATTTCTGGATCATCGAGACCTTGGTCAGCAATCAACCCTATTATGATAAACAATTCTATAAAAGGAATTTTTTCCATCAACATAGCAAGCGCAGCCGTAGACTTGTCTGTCGCCAAAAGAATATTCTTTGGATACGGTATCAATCTTTTGCCCAAATTTAAACTTGCGATTGTCTCATTCGATTTGGATATTATATTCCAACGCTATTACGCTGCTCGCAATTTATGGGATATCATTTTTGCACACTCCCCTGGATTTATTTACGACGAATCCCACAATTTTTGGTCTGAAGGATACCCCAAAGGTTTGTACGAACTCACTCGTGATTCTTACCGCGAGAACATCGACGCTAGAAAAATAGAACAGACTATGCTCGGTTATATATTTTCCCCCAACGGGGGATGGCAAGGAAGTCCTATTTATGTTGATACAACCTACATGGATGTAATCAACAAGCATCCTGCGGACATGTTGCTCGAAGATATCGAAAACATTATCCAAGAAGCGAACAAACGCAATATCTACCTCATCGGAATCATCTTCCCGCAATCACCGGGTTACAAGGAAACAGGCTCATTCGGTCGTTACGGGCTGCGCAGATCCGTAGCCAAGGAAATGATTGAAAAAATTCAAAAGTTCGAAGAAAAGTACAAGAACTTCAAATTGATGGACGAAAACAAAATGGGATATCACGATTACACCGACAGCATGGCTATCAATTGCGACCATCTTTCGGACAACGGAGCCATTCAATTAACCGATCGACTTATTTCGCTTATACAAGCTCTAAAAATCGATTGGAATAAATAGAACGAAGCCGGCCTCAACGACCGGCATTTTTACATATGCAAACGGCGTTTATGACGTCCTGAAGCGTAATAAGCTTTTTTGTCTTCATACATGCGTTTGTCAATTATTTTGAGAATCTGATCAACGCTACTTTCAGACAAATCAAAAACACCAAAACCAATTGAAGCCGAGAGTTTATAATTCTTTTGACTACTCTTGTTGAATTCATCTAGATTCTCTTTAATTTGCGCTTTACATTTTTCTACAACATTCTCTTTTTCCGTATTCAACAAGATTACAAATTCATCACCCGCAAAGCGAGTCACAGTTCCATCTGCACCCACCGTTTTTTCAAGAATATCAGCTAGCAAAACAAGAGCTTCATCACCTTGAGAATGACCAAAGTTATCGTTGATGCTTTTGAAGCCGTTCATATCAAGCATCATCATCGCAATTTTCCGTTTGCGTTTTAATTCTCCCAAAATCTTATCCAAATAATAGCGGTTATAAAGACCTGTTAGTTTGTCAATAAAAATATTTTCGTTTTGCAAAGCAAGCATCAAGTTCGTGTACCCCACAGCAATGCCCACCCAAATTGTAGAAATCCCATAAAAAAACATTTGCAAGCACACACAAATAAATATCGGCCAGACAAATTGCAAAACCGGATAAAACTTGATTCCCCCGCTTCGAAATAGGCTAATCAAATAGATTATCACACCGTCGGCCATGAGGACAACCTCAAGAAGGTTTTTCACCATGAACCACGAGCCGCGAGTATAGACGTTGTTTTCGTCAATTGCAAAAATGATGGGTTCAAAGAAATTCACCACCATCATCAATAAAATGACACCGGAAATAGACAGTATGAAAACACGCTGGAACTTTGAAATCGTGCCATAAATATGCAAAGATATAAGCAAGACCCAAAGCGGACCAATCGCCACATTCGCAATAAATAAAATATTGCTCGAAACATAGCTTAAAACCTTGAAAAGATTTCCTGGGCGACCATCGACCGAAAAAGCAATAATATCAGCAACGCATGCGGTGAAAACCAAAATGATGACACCAAACAAAACTTTGTCTTCGTTATGTTTCTTTTGCAGTTTCCACGCGCCACTAAAAACAGCACCGAGAATCAAAAAAATTCCCAGCATATCCGCAATGTAGACTTCAACTAAATTGACTTCTTGCATAAAAGGCCCCCGCCTGATATCAGTCTACATTTGATTTTACATTTTTTTGCAGAAAAAGTCAAATAGAAAAACGTAGGCTCAAAGGAACCTACGTTTGCGAATAGTTTTTGACTATTGACTAGCGGACGACTCTTCTATCATCAGCAGTCATGTCAATGAATGCCTGAACAGTCATTTGACCCTTATCTCCGTCCTTACGTTTGCGAACGGAAACCAGCTTTTCAGCAACTTCCTTTTCACCTACGA
>CAMZFJ010000387.1 GCA_947306025.1 uncultured Fibrobacter sp. | reverse complement strand
AAAACACTTTGACACATAGCCAAGAAGGGAACGGCATCATTACTTTGCCCGCAGGCAGCGGCGAGAAATGGGCTATCCTTTTGCCACAAGAAGCGGTCGAGGCTGGCGAAGACGGCACTGCCTATTCCGAAGATGGTGCGTTTACGGGCACTCGCGGTGCTGTGCCTGCCATTAGAAATAACGGATATTTGCCTATGGGAATTGACATAATGGTTTCTACATCTAATGAAACTCATGAATATACTGACCTCGGCCTGCCAAGTGGCTTGCTTTGGGCAATCTGCAATGTGGGTGCAGACAATCCTGAGGACTACGGCGACTACTTCGCCTGGGGCGAGACGCAACCGAAAGATTACTATGACTGGAATACATACAAATACTGCAACGGTGATTACAACCAGCTGACAAAATACTGCAACAATTCCAGTTATGGCTACAATGGCTTCACCGACAACTTAACAACCTTACAGCCAAGCGACGATGCCGCTACAGCCCAATGGGGTAGCGGTTGGCGTATGCCCACCAAGGAGGAATGGCAGGAGCTTTACCAAAACACGACCTGTACATGGACAACCCAGAACGGCGTGTATGGAAGGTTGTTTACCGCCTCAAATGGCAACAGCCTCTTCCTGCCCGCCGCTGGTAGCCGTTGGTTCTATGAGCTCAACGGCGCAGGCGGCTACGGCAACTACTGGTCGAGTTCGCTCTGCACGGTCAGCCCGGAAGGAGCGTGGGTCTTCCACTTCGATTCGGACGGTTGCTACATAAGCAACCCTGACCGCTGCTCCGGTCAAGGTGTGCGTCCCGTGCGTTCTGCTTCTCAGAACTAACCTTTGTTCCGTTACGGGCAAGACGGGCGAAAAAGTTGCCCGGCAGGGCGCCTACGGCAGCAGGCTATCCAGCCCTGCTCGGCAACTTTTTCGCAGCGTCCCGTTCTTCCGCATTTGCAATGCGAAATAACAACGATATGCGGCTGCCATGGTACGACAGCCCTACAGGTTAGGGTGTAGGACTGTCACACCGTGGCAGCCGCAGGATTAATGGCAAATTCGCTCCGACGAGGTAAAAAAATAGATAAAACGACTTGACATTTAAGATGATTTTTCGTATTTTTGAGGCGTATTTTAAAAAATTGCAATATGACAGTTCTTTTATAGGGTCAAATTCTTGATCATTTCACGCGAAATGCGCGTTTTTACCTCCTTCTTTATTTCTTCATCATCGGCTTCCAACAAGACATACACTATTGTAGAATCGCTATGCGTAATCCATCGTTGGAAAATGTGATAGCTCTTGAATCATAGCGTTTTGCGTCAAGTTATGATTGTAGCGACGATGAAATCCATATCGTACCGCCATAGGCCAAGTGTGTCAAACATGGATTTGAACTATCCAGATCTTCGATATCATCAATTGCGGTATAGGCAATGGAGAGAAATCCATCTGCTTGCGGGCTACGTTGTGGAGAAATCAGGTGCAGGTCTCCTCCAAAAAAGGTGCTTGAGTATTAACTGGAATTGTTCAAATGCTTTCCTCGGAGAAGTCATACTCATTAATAAAAAGGAAATAGTATGGCGTCTTCAGAAAAATGGCTGTAATTTTGCGGAATAAATCGTAAATAAGATGAAGAATCAATCTATGAAGTCTACAAAGTAGACAGCCAAAAACGCCAAACCGAAGGGGTTTTGGCAAAAACTCAAGGAAAAAACTACTGAAAAACTGGTGGATAAGCTGGCAGAGGAAATCGCGGATTTTATTATCGGTTTCATCAGGGTGGTGCTGGTTTCGGGAGCTTTGTGGTTGCTTTCGGCAATTTATGGTGTTCAATTCCCAGCCGAGTACTATCTGGTTTTGTTATTGTGGGTTTTTCGAGGGTACAATAAGGGCGACTGAATCTCAGCCGCCCTGAATTTACTTCACTCGCCGTCATCGGAGAGCAAAATCCAACCCATCTATACGAGCAAGCTCACGATAGGGTTGGGAATCATTGCGGTCAAGAAGGAGAAAATCACCTCTGCGCAACTTTTTGCTCTTTCATGCTAGGACGCGTTTCCTTTAAGAAAGGGAATTGTTGCCCAGGCGAGCGAAATCAGCAGGCCAACGAAGGGGTTGAACAAGCTGACAAAGGTGGCAATGACGGCGACGATTATGTCGGCACTCGCCTTGCCCCTCTACTATGAATTTCTCATAGTTATAATCGCCCCATATAGCTTGCGGCTTCCTGCAGCCCGTCAGTTTCTTGTTAATGTGAAGGTGACGGTGCCTTCGTTGCATCTGTTGTCAAATTTTATTCCAAAAGTAAAATCGCGACATTATGTCATTTTTAGTCCTTTAATGTATTGAAATAGCTGAAATACTGTCACTTCAATTTTTTTGCTTTGGACTAATACTCGCTCTACGCGTTCCTCCGTTAGTGCGGATTTGCAATCCCACCGTTGCCGGGTATTAGGATTTGCAATGCTTCAAAGATAAATCTGATGGATGCGATGTTTTCAGGAAAACGTGACTGTGCTTCAGAATTTGTGTGTTTTTGCAAACCGATTTGAATATGGCGAAAGACATAGGGATAAGGAACGGAGAAAACGTGTTGCCAGACAATTTTGTTGCCGACATTCACTCAATCATCGAACAAGGACGGCAGCAGGCATACGCAGCAGATTGACAAGCCGCTATTGCAACATTTTGGAATGTGGGGCGGCGCATTTTTGTGGAAGAGCGGAAAGGAGAGAGTCGGGCTGCATACGGCACGAGATTAATCCATTTGTTGGCCGATAGACTGAAGGCCGAATACGGAGATGGGTATAGGAAAAGAAATCTTGCTTATTACCTTTTTCCCGAAAAATCCCAAGAAAATTTCCCTCCCCATCAATCTTTTTCCTATTTTTGTCCGTTTAATTCACATAAAACCCAACGAATAATCATAAAAAGTTCAATATGAAGAAATTCCTACTATTATTGGCGGTTCCCTTGTTGATGGTGTCGC
>CAMZFJ010000386.1 GCA_947306025.1 uncultured Fibrobacter sp. | reverse complement strand
CAACATGCGCTTTCTACTGGAGAGGTTACCGCCCCGTTATCCAGTTCCCGACAACTCAAATAGACGATTCCAAATTCCTTGAAGCACTGTTCCACGCGGTAGCACACGTGCTTTATCATCCCTTGCGCACCTCTTGTTTGCAACTCGGCAATCGAGCAAAGCAAAATCTGGCGCAGTCCAGCGCAGCCGATTCTAATGCCGCCACGCTCAAGACAGCCCAAGAAATCGAAGCTAACACATTCGCACAGAACATGCTCCTTTCCGAAGCCGAAGAATGCGAACTCATCTGCTGCGGACGTTTTAACGAACGCCGTTGCATCCAACATTTTTCAGGGCTGTTCCACGTGCGCCCAAGCATCCTCGTCGAACGCTTGCAGCAACAAGGCAAAATCAAACGCAACTCGCTGCTGAACGACTTTAAAATCGCCGTGTAAAAGCGGCATGTTTATCGTCATCCTGAGGACTGCAAGGACGAAGGATCCAGTCCATTTCTTCATTACGTCTTGACATAAAAAAAATCCGGCCAAGCCGGATTTTTCAATTCTAAGCCGTGCGCAGATTACCACACACAAACTCAACAATTAGTAATTCACACCAAAGAACAGGTTGAAGCTCTTGAAGCTCTTGCTAAAATCAACCTTTGTTGCAAGGATTCGATAAAGCTTTTCTTCCGGAACGACCGGCTTAAAACCAAAACCGGCTTCAAGCTGAACAGCAGAATTGTGGAAGAAGTTCAAACCGACTTCACCGCCTAGGCACATACCGAATGCACCAATCCAGTCATCAAAGAATGCATCAACCTGGAAACCTAAACCAATACCGGCACCGACAAACGGAGAAACCACATCATCAAGTGGAGAATAACGTCCACCGATAAGCATATTGCCTTCAAGCTCCCAGTCCGTGCCAAATTCGGCATGCCAATTCGTAATCGTTGTAATAGCGCCGTGCGTCGTCATTTCCCAAATGTGACCGTAGCGGATAAGCGGGAATGCCGTGACCTTATCCTTTTCAGGATTTTTCGCCTCATCTTTATAGTTACTCCAGAAAGCAAGGCCGAAAGCGGCCGTCTGGAAGCTGTAAACTGGACGCTGGAGTTTTTTCTCCGGTTCAATGGTGTCATAGTTCTGGGCAAAAGCCGCAAGAACGAGGAAGGAAATAAGTATTAATATCTTTTTCATAATAGGAAATATACAAAAAGATTACGCAATAGGTTCAAACAACAATCAACCATTCTATATTTTACACCATCCATGAATAAAGCCGCCATAATTGTTGCCGTTTCAATGCTCCTGAGCCGTGTGCTCGGCATTTTCCGTGAAATGCTCCTCGCCCACGCCGCCGGCGTGTCGCTCGAAAAAAACGCCCTGGACCTCGCGTTCATGATTCCAGATATCTTGAACCATGTCGTAAGTACCGGATTCCTCTCCATTATCTTTATCCCGATCTTTACGGGCTACAAAGTCATAGGCGACGAACGCGGCGGTTGGAAATTCTTCAGCAACGTGCTCAATACCTTCGGACTAGCACTCCTCATTTTGGTGGTGCCGGCTTTCATCTGGATGAAAGAACTCATCGCGCTCTTGACCGTCGATGGCGTGACACCCGAACTTTTGGAACGCGCTACTTATTATGGCCGCATTATTTTGCCGGGGCAAATCTTCATTTTCGTCGGTAGCATCCTCGTTGCGGTCCAGCACACGCGCAAGCAGTTCCTCATCCCCTCGCTCACGGGCCTCATCTACAACATCGCGATTGTCGGCGGCGGTGCTGCAGGGATAGCACTAAGCAAATACACTGGCAACGATTACGGCCTCGCCGGTTTTGCATGGGGCGTTCCCGTTGGCGCATTCATCGGATTTTTCGCTCTGCAAATTTTTGGCGCCAAGCGCGGCGGAGTGCATTACGAACTCATTTGCGAACCAAAGCATCCCGACATTATCCGTTACTTCAAGATGATGCTCCCGATGTCTCTTGGCGTGGGTTCCATGTTCGGCCTTGAATTTATCATCAGGAGCTTTGGCGCAAACTTCGGTACAAGCGGCATTTCGAGCCTCAACTACGCCTATCGCGTCATGTACACGCTCGTCGCGGTCTTTGGATTCTCGGTCAGCGTCACGAGCTACCCCGACATGGCAAGGCTCGTCAAGGAAGGCGACTTCCCGCAACTCAACCGCAAAATTTGGAAGAGCCTCTCGCGCATGTTCTGCATCTTGATTCCGGCGGTCGTCGCCGTGTGGGCTTTGAGCTTCCCGGCTGTGCGCATTCTCTTTGAACGTGGCGCATTCCACCGCGAAACGACCGAAGCGATTTCTGAAATTCTCCGCTGGTACTTGCCCGTCAGCCTTGGGCTTTGCCTGCAGGCCGTGCTCGTCCGCAGTTTTTACGCTTGCGAACGCATGTGGGTCCCGACACTTTTGAACACCGGCATTTTTGCAGCGACCATTCCGGCCTACATTTTGCTTGGCGCCCCCGAAGTGGGGCTTGGCATCAAGAGCGTCCCGATTATCGGCGCTACAGGCGCCATCCTGCAAGTGATTTCGATGATTTTCATGTGGGCTAAAAAGAACGGCACCGACGGCATGAAAGAAGCGCTTTTCAACATGGCACGCGCGCTTATCGCATTTGGCATCATGATTGCAGCCGCAGTCGGCCTGGATCACATTTCGGGAGACTTTGTCCGCAACGCAGGTTTTGTAACGCTCGTCGTTTATGCCTGCGCCGCAGGAATCGCGCTCTTTACGCTCACGCTCATCATCCAGCGTTATCTCGGCAGTAAAGACGCCAAGGACATTTTGAACGAGCTTTTAGGAAAGGTTCTCCGCAAGCTGCACCTCGCGCATTAAAAATAGCGGACAAAAACATGTCCGCCACCATTCTACTATAATCTACCGCCGTACTCATTATCTCTCGTCGGCGGTAAAATATCTTCTGGCAAGGGCTCTGACCTTGCCATATTGTCGTCTTGAAATCCGTTGAACATCCACTTGAAAAATCC
>CAMZFJ010000385.1 GCA_947306025.1 uncultured Fibrobacter sp. | reverse complement strand
CCACTGAGAATGAATTGAAGGAGGCTTCGCCTTTATAAGAGGTAAATGTGGTTTTTGCTGAAGAGTGGTTGTACGATAATGCTACGCCTACGCCTAATTCGTTGTTCACCCACCATTCCTTTCCTACGGACAGGTTGAAGCTGAAATTGGCTTCGTGCTCGCTGATGACGCTGCCGAGGAAGCAAAATTCGGAGTATTCTGCTAAACCGGCCGTAGCGCTGAAATAAATATTGGATTCATGTGGAATGTAGTATGTAATGCCTGCACCAAAGATGAGAACTTTGTATGCTTCATTTTCGAGAGGTATCGTTGTGTTTTGTCCCCTGTTGTTCGAGGCTTTGATGTCTGTAATAATAGAGTTTAAATTAATGGCAGCGTGCAAAATAAGATTGGGAACAATAGCTGCGCCTAATTTAAAACCTGATTCAAGCTTTGCACCTTTGCTTTCTATTTTGACACCTTCGGTCTTGAACTCGTTAAGGTAATTTCCGTAACCCAAACCGATTGTAGTGTTCAGGAAAAAACCGTCATGGGTTTTTGGTGCAGAAGTCGCAAATGCGCTAATAGCGGCAAGCGCGATAGACAAAAGAATTTTCTTCATAAATATTTTCTCCTTTTTTTATGTAAAAACTTGGTTTTAAAAAAGCCTCTATGTTAAACACAGAGGCTCGTTTAAAAACTTTATCTAGCGATTAGTTGAAGGTGAGGGTTGCTACGAGCGAGAAAGAGTTCGAAGAAGCTTCGTTCTTTTCGCCATGGTACTCGCCGTCTGCAGAATGATGCTCGTATGAGAACGCAATACCCAATCCGAGTTCATCGTTCATCCACCATTCCTTACCGATGGTGATGTTGAAGCCAAAACCGGCGTCAAGGTTGTCAAATTCGTAGTCTTGATTGTTAAAAGAAATACTGACGTCGGTAATACCGAATGATGCACTAGCATAAACGTTTTCTTCTGGGTAGATGTAGTAGGTAAGACCTGCGCCCATCATAAACATGTTGAAACCGTCGTGTTCGAGCTTTTGTTCAACGTATGAACTCTTTAATTTCAGTTCGGAGAAAATTGAACTGCCGGAAAATGTGGCGTGTAAAATAATGTTTGGTATAATGGCTCCACCCAATTTGAAAGAGCCAATGAAAGCGCCGCCATTGCATGTCATTTTTCCTGCGCCTTTGTTGATATCGTCGTTAAAGCTAGAGTAGCCAAGACCCATTGTGGCGTTCAAGAAGAAACCGTCATGTGTCTTCGGTGCAGAAATAGCAAATGCGCTAACAGCAACAAGTGCGATTGTCAAAAGAATTTTCTTCATATAATGTTTTCCTGATAAGTTTTTGTATTTTCCGAAAAGCTAATAATTCGGAAGTATTTTCAAAGCGTTAAAATGCTGAATCGAAGTAAAAAGGTGTTTACGTGTATCGTTATGATACGGAAATGAATGTTTATGTGCGTGTTCATGTGTTTTCAAGTGCAATTTACCGTTCAGAAAGAAATCGTTGTGTGGTTTTGGCACTGATGTTGCGAATACGCAGCTTGCTGTAAGGGCTTGTAATAAAAGGATGCTCTTGATATTTTTTTTCGTTTCATAAAATAAAAAAAAGGCTAGATGAAGCTAGCCTTTTTTCAATAATTAAACGAGGCTTTCTAGTTGTAGGTTACAGAGAGTCTCAGCGAAATTGCAAAGGATGATTCTTTTGTATCGGCTTCGTTGGATGCAAAACCGTAAAGGATAGATGCCGTGGCGCCAATTCCCCATTCGTCTGCAATCCACCATTCTTTACCGCCTCCAATTTGGAAACCAAAACCGGCATTGATGTCATCACCGAAACCTGTGGTTACGGTTCCGTGGAATATTTTGACATCTTCGTTTGCGTGGAATTGGGCTATGCCTAAAGAGCCTGTGACAAGATAGTTTTCTAAGAAGTAGTAGGTTACGCCAATACCGAACAAGGACATGTTGGCCTTATAATCGATTTTATGTCCGTTTTTGTTATAACCATCGAAGGATTCTATAAGTGTGGTTCCTGTCAATGTAGCGTGCAGTAACATGTTGTTCATGATGCGTCCACCGATTTTGAAATCAATGTCTGTCGCCGCGCCAGATTCATCAAAAGTTTTATACTGATAATCGCTTATGACGTAACTAATGTTCTGGTAACCAAAGCCTAGTGCGAAATTCAAAAAGAAACCATCGTGAGTTTTCGATGCAGAAGTCGCAAATGCGCTAACAGCAACAAGTGCGATTGTCAAAAGAATTTTCTTCATATAATGTTTTCCTGATAAGTTTTTGTATTTTCCGAAAAGCTAATAATTCGGAAGTATTTTCAAAGCGTTAAAATGCTGAATCGAAGTAAAAAGGTGTTTACGTGTGTCGTTGTGATGCGGAAATGGATGTTTATCCGTTGATACTCCTGTTTTCAAGAGCAATCCCCCTCTTTCCTAATTACTATCTTTACCCCCGTTATGATTATCCATTCCTTCAAAATGGGCTTCCAGTGATTAGCGGTTTGTAAATGTAATTTCCCAAACCACTAACCACCAACCACTAACCACTAAACTAAAATGCAATTCCGTCCTGTAAAAGAACAGCTTGAAATTTTGATGCGCGGCGTTACCGACGTCGTACCGCAAGACGAACTCGAAAAGAAACTCCAGAAGTCCTATGACACCGGCGTTCCCCTCCGTGTCAAGATGGGTGTGGACCCGACGGCTCCGGACGTTCACTTTGGCCATACGGTAGTGATGCGCAAGCTCCGCCAGTTCCAGGATCTTGGTCATACCGTCGTGCTCATCGTGGGTGACTACACCGCACAGATTGGTGACCCGAGCGGTCGCAACAAGGCCCGTCCGCGCCTTACGCACGAACAGGTGCTCGAAAACGCCAAGGAATACCAGGAACAGTTCTTCAAGGTCGTCCGTCGCGACCAGGTGGAAATCCATTACAACGGTGAATGGTTCTCCAAGCTCCCGTTCAGCAAGGTGACCGAACTCATGGGCCAGTTCA
>CAMZFJ010000384.1 GCA_947306025.1 uncultured Fibrobacter sp. | reverse complement strand
AGGATAATAAGAACTGCTATTTCACATGGAACTCGCTTAAGGACGATGTTCGCCAATTGCATTTCTTCGTCCGCAACGGATCTGAATTCTATTTGGACGATATAGTACTCTACGGCGCTCTTTTCTAAGATTTAAAACCATAGTTTTAAGGCTAATGCCCTTTTAAGAGCGCCTCGAATTAAGTATCTTTGTGTACATGCAGTCTATTGAATCAGAAGCAAAAATTGCTCAGGAATATCTCGCCCGCATCGCAAAAGATGCCGAGGCGAAGTTTGATGAACATCTCCCCCCAGTAAAGGACCGTCCGTGCCGTTTGCACGAGGCTATGCGCTATTCCATGTTCGCAGGTGGCAAACGCTTGCGTCCGGGACTTGCTAAGGCCACGTTCGACATGTTTGGCGGCAAGGGCGATAAGATTTGGCTTGCGACGAGCGCTCTCGAAATGCTCCACACGTTCAGCCTTATTCACGATGACCTTCCGTGCGTCGATAACGATGATTACCGCCGTGGTAAGCTCACGAGCCACAAGAAGTTTGGTGAAGCTACCGCTGTGATGGCGGGCGACGCTCTCTGCATCCACGCCTTCGAAATGATGGGTAAGACCGGTAACGCGAAGGCTATTGAAGTCCTTGCTCATTTGCTTGGCACCTACGGCATGATTGGTGGCGAGATGACCGACATCGAATGCGAAGGCAAGACTGTCGATTTAGAAATTGTCGATTACATTCACTACCACAAGACCGCTGCTTTGATTGAAGCTTCGCTCTTGGTGGGTGCGATGCTTGCAGATGCAAGCGATAAGGATATGGAAATCATCCGCAACTATGGCCGCTCCATCGGGCTTGCCTTCCAGATTGTGGATGACATCTTGGACATTGTCTCAACGACCGAAGAACTTGGCAAGGACGCCGGGTCCGACATCGAAAAGGGCAAGGCTACTTACCCGTCCATCGTTGGACTGGAAAAGTCTAGGGAACGTGCTAGGGAACTCTATGAGGAATCTATCAAGGCATTGGACTGCCTCAAGTGCGATACCTCTATCCTCCGTTCCATTGCGGCATACATTATTACTCGAGTGAAATAAATGGAACTGAAAGACGTAAAGTCGCCTCAGGACTTGAAGCACTGCTCTGTTGAAGAGCTTTACCATTTGGCTTCGCAGATTCGCGAAACCATTATTGGGCAGGTGGCCAAACATGGCGGTCACTTGGCGTCGAGCCTTGGCGTTGTTGAACTTACTCTTGCGCTTCACTACGTGTTCAACGCTCCTGATGATAAAATCGTTTGGGACGTGGGGCACCAGGCGTATGTGCACAAGTTATTGACCGGTCGTTATGACCGCTTCGATACCTTGCGCCAGCAGGGCGGTATTTCCGGATTCCTGAAGAGGAACGAAAGCGTTTACGACTGCTTTGGGGCAGGGCATGCTACGACTTCGATTTCGGCGGCTCTTGGCTTTGCCGTTGCACGCGACCATTTCAACCGTAACAACAACGTGGTTGCTGTCATTGGCGATGGTTCCATGACGGGCGGTATGGCTTACGAGGCTATCAATAACGTTGGCGCCTCCAAGCAGAACATGACCATCATCTTGAACGATAACAAGATGAGTATCGCTCCGAACATTGGCGGTTTTAGCAAGTACTTGAACCGCGTGATTTCGGATCCGGTTTACAACAAGATGCGTACCGACCTGGATCGCGTGATGAATCGTTTGCCGGGTATTCTGGGTTCTCGTTTCCGTGACCTCTTCTTACAGGTCGAGAATGCGGCAAAGAATGCCGTGAAGCCGGGACGTTTCTTTGAAGACTTGGGCATTCGTTATTTTGGTCCGATTGATGGTCACGATATCGATGAACTTGTGATGATTCTCGAACGCGTGAAGAACCAGCAAGGCCCGTGCCTTGTCCATGTGCTTACGGAAAAGGGCCGCGGCTTTGACGCTGCCGAAAAGAATCCGACAAAGTATCACGGTTGTAGTGCGTTTGACCCTGAAAGTGGGCTCCCGCTTGCTCCGGGCAATCCGAACCCCTCACTCACGAGCGTGTTCGGCAATACGCTTTTGGACCTTGCTAAGAAGGACAAGCGCATTATGGGTATCACGGCTGCAATGCCTACGGGCTGCGGCATGGATATCGTCGCGAAGGAACTCCCGGACCGCGTGATTGACGTGGGCATTGCCGAAGAGCATGCTGTTACGTTTGCGGCGGGCATGGCTTGCGAAGGCGTTGTCCCGGTGGTGGCGATTTACTCGTCGTTCATGCAGCGCGCTTACGACCAGATTATCCACGACATTGCGTTACAGAATTTGCATGTGGTGCTTGTGCTTGACCGTGCCGGCCTTGTCGGTGCAGATGGTCCGACGCATCACGGCGCTTTCGATTTGTCGTTCTTGCGTACGGTTCCTGGAATTACCGTCATGGCTCCTTCCAACGAAAATGAATTGCGCGACATGATGATTGCCGCAATCGACATGGAAGGTGTTGTGGCAATCCGCTACCCGAGAGGCACTGCGCTCGAAGCAGAACTCAAGCCCTCGGAAGGATCGTTCGATTATAAGAGCCCCAAGATTCTTGAGAAGGGCTCCGGCATCTTGCTTTTGGGTGCTGGCTTCATGACAAATGAACTCAAGAAAACAGCCTCCGTGCTTCGTGAAAACGGATACAACCCGACGCTTGTGGATGCCCGTTTTATTAAGCCGCTCGACCAGGAATGCTACCGTTCGTTGTTTGACAATCACAATGTCATTGTGACCTTGGAAGACAACACGCTTGTGGGTGGCTATGGTTCAGCTATTGCGGAATTTTTGTCCGACCTCGGCTATACGGACAAGAAACTGTACCGGTTTGGTCTTCCGGACAGATTCGTTGAACAGGGAGAAATCAAAGCTCTCTACAAGATCTTGAAAATTGACGGGGAATCCGTCGCCAAACAGTTGATGGAAAAACTATGAGTGAAGAAGAAAACAAACCGAAGCGTACTGTAAGAATGACGCTTGACCG
>CAMZFJ010000383.1 GCA_947306025.1 uncultured Fibrobacter sp. | reverse complement strand
TCATTTCGTCGGCCTTGTTCGGGTAGCTGACCTTCACCTTCAAGAGGAAACGGTCCACCTGAGCTTCCGGCAGCGGATACGTACCTTCCTGCTCAATCGGGTTCTGCGTGGCAAGCACCAAGAACGGTTCGTCGAGCTTGAACGTTTCATCGCCAATCGTGATGTGGCGTTCCTGCATGGCTTCGAGCAAAGCGCTCTGCACCTTCGACGGAGCACGGTTAATTTCATCAGCGAGCACAAGGTTCGTAAAGAGCGGGCCCTTGCGCGTTTCGAACTTTGCTTCGCGGGCGTTATAAATCGTCGTACCGAGCAAGTCTGCCGGCAACAAATCAGGAGTAAACTGGATACGCTTGAAGTCGAGCGACACGGCATCTGCAAAAGCCTTCACCGCAGTCGTCTTGGCCAAGCCCGGAAGACCTTCCAAAAGCACATGACCATCAGCCAAAATGCCCGTCAAAATGCTTTCGACCATCGCCTTCTGGCCAATTACCGTATCCTCAACTTCATGCAGCAAGTTCATGCAAAAAGAACTCTGCTGTCTAATCTTTTCCGAAAGTTCCTGAATATCCATTTATAGTCCTCTCTATGTATTTCTTCAAATTTTTATCACTTTCGTTTTTAACCATCTTCTTTCGCGAATAAGACGAGAGACGAGAGACTAAAGACGAGAGAATTTTTTCGTTCATTAAGATACTAAAATCTTTAGGAAAAAACAAACGAAATGTTCACCGCAACGCTATCCTCAGCCCGATAGAGCTTCTAATAGCGCATTTTTCGCGTTCACCTTTTGTATATTACGTTTATTCAGACTTATGGCAACATTTACCGACAAAGAACTTCATAGATACGAGGCCGAAATCCGCAAGAAGCCTCTAGACCAGCTTTATAAAGAACTACTAAAAACTAAAGAAGACGAATCCCCCGAGCGTCAAAACATCGTCGAAGCCCGCATCGCCGCCCTCGAAGACCGCGAAAAGCGCATCAACACCGCTAAAGAAAAAGAATGGCAAATAGCAAAGCAAAAGGCTCTACAAGAGATTCGTAATATGCCCCAGCCACTCCCCGATAAAATGGGATTGGTTGAATTTCTTGCAGCAACGGCCATTCCATTCATTATTCTTTTATTTGGAAACTGCGCGTATCATTATCGTGGAGTCGGGTATCATTCTCGAGGATTAATTTGGGACATCTTTTGGAAGTCACATCTTTCAGGTAAATCTATTGAATCCTTTAATTTCGAATCCCTTTTATACATAATCAAATTCCTTCCCATTATCGGAATCCTTTTATGGTTCTTCTATAGTTACATTAAAAAAATTTACCCCACTAAACGTCCCAAAAACTTTGATTTCATCGACACTCCCAGCTATTGGCTATTACACTTTAAGCTAGCCCTAAGCATAGCCTCGTTCTTTTTCTTCTATTCTCTGGAAATATTTTTCAGCGGTAATTACAACGGTTTCCTCTATACTGGCTATGGGTTCCCCGCGTATATCATCGGAGCAATCTACTTCGTTTTATCTACTTTGTTCATAGTAAATACTTTTTACCCCCTGAGCAAAATTCGAACCAAATACGGACTTACACTACTCGCAACTGCGGCAGTCACCGAAGTAATCGTCAACGCAATTTTTTCTTAAGACACAAATGCATCCGTTCACCGAAGAATTTCTCAAAAGCTACGAAGAGCAAATTCGCAAGTTACCACTTGACGAACTCTATGAGGTAATGAACATTATCAAAAAAGACTCGTCCCCCGAACGCATCAACATCGTCAACGCCCGTATAAGAGAACTAGAAGCCACAGAAGGAAATGCCCAAAACAACTCCTTCCATTTCAAAAAAAACTACACACTCCATACCAAACAAACATGGTCCGAATACTTTAAGGATTTTTTGCACGACCTTCGGTATGGAGACAGCTATGTCGATGAACCTCAAATTCTACCGGACAAAGAGGGATTCACGAGTTTTATCATTTGCAACGGATTCGGCCTCGGCATAGTCCTCGCGGTATTATTCTTTGGAGCCGGCATGGGGAACGGTCGTTGGAAAAGCAATGGATTCCACGATCTTGCATTAGACGGTGTACTGACAATCATTCAATTCGTACCAATCGCAGCCACCATTTTCTGGTACCGCATGTCATCTAAAGCCGATCTGATTTGTAACTATTGGCTTGCCCACCATAAAACCGCCCTCACCATAGCATCAGTTCTTTCGCTACATTCCATAGCAACCTTAATTACTGGAAAATACGCAGGGATTCTCTATTCCGGCACAGATCCAGTCATTTACTTTATCGCATGGCCCACCCTAATTTATGCAGTCTTATTCATTATCAATGCATTCTTCCCATTGAGCAAAAAGTTCCGCCCGAAAAACGGGCTCTCGCTACTTGCGTTTGCGACGGCACTTGAATTGACGGCCCACAGCTTTTTCGGATAAAAAACAGGCAGCAACTATTGCATCATGCTAAATTCAATATAAAATCGCTGATTGTCCGAAGCCAATTCATTCCCGTAACGGAATTCCAAAGAATAATGACTATAGCTAATGTACGCCCCTACACCCCATTCCCTATAGAACTTAACATAAGAAGAAAAATTCAGCGAACCATTTCCTTCTTCACATCCCGAATAAGAGTTGTACGCAAAAAACTGGCTCACGCCAACCCTAAAATCCGGATTAAACGGATATTGTTCGATCAGCATCAAACCAGCTGGTAGTTTCCAATTTGCCGACGGCTTTTCACCAAGAACAATAGGACTAATCCATCCTTGGGCTCCCAAATAATCGTTTGCAAATCCCAAAGTCAAACGAACAAGAGAATGTTCTCCCACCCCAAAGCCAAATACAAAATTGTCATTTCTAAAAAAGGTTGCCCACTCAAGCAAAAAACGCAACTCGGAGTAGTTATAGACTTTTCCATCATCCTCTTCACGATGAGAATTATCATCCCCTAAAACGCCACCGCCACCAAATCCATAAGAAATAGAATTCGGTTTA
>CAMZFJ010000382.1 GCA_947306025.1 uncultured Fibrobacter sp. | reverse complement strand
CGAAGGCATCAAGACCCGCGCCGTGTTCCGCATCTCCCGTGGCCGCCCGAACCTGTTGGACCTCATTCACGACAAGGAAGTCCAGTGGATTGTGAACACCACCGAAAATGGCGCCGAAGCCATGGTCGATGAAATCCAGATGCGCTCCAAGGCTGTCGTCTCTGGCATTCCTATCACCACGACCATCGCCGCCCTCACCTCTACCGTGGAAGGCCTCATGGACAAGCACGACTTCGGAAGATTCGAAGTCTGCAGCCTCCAAGAGTACCACAGGCACGTGAAGAAGTAAGCGAGTAGGAAGTAGACAGTAGACGGTAGGAAGAGCGGGGCTTTGCCCCGCGACCTTAATGCCATTCCTGCGAAAGCGGGAATTTCCCTTAACATTAAAAAAGGAGTTCCGTTACGGAACTCCTTTTTTAATCTTTTCTATTTCTTGTCAATAAAAGCATTTCCTTTACCAAGATTACATTGTTCACATTTTGTTTCCAAATTATCAGGAATTGTTTCCCCACCTTTGGACCAAGGAACAATATGGTCAACATGTAATTTCACACCTTTTTCATTAATTGGACTACGTCCACAAGTTTTACATGTAAAACCATCTCTTATTAAAATTTGGAAACGAAGTCTGTCGGATATTTCCCTTTTTGTTTTGTGAGCAATCTTTGAAGCCGTTTTATTTTCAATAAAAGAATCATTCTCACTCGAATCATTTTTGCAACTTTCAGACCCATTTGACATATAAGCAACAAACGACTCTAAAGCTTCATGAAAACTACCAAACTTATTTTCAAATGTTCCCGCAGAATATTTTGAAAAAGGCTTTTTAATTTCATTATATCTCGGTTGCCTTCCTAAGCTAATCCAAATTCTCTCTAAATTAGAAAACGGTTCTTCCTTAGAAATGTTTAGCTTACTTCTACTGGGTTCTAAAACGCAAATTTCTAGAACCTTAAACCATGAACCAAAACGGCGTTGCAATGTGCAAGGGTGGAATTTTCCGTTCTGTTCATATTCAGCTATTGTCACCGATTTCTAGTCCTGTTTTGCGGCAACATTTTTAACATCATCAATCAACTCGCTGTCTGGAGTATTTCTTTTATACTCATCTAAAACGAAATTAAAAGTTTTATTGATATCGATTTGCGGTATAGCCATTCTCATTTTGATTATTCTTAATATAAATTTTTTAGACCTAAAAATATTTTATGCGTTAGGGATAGTGACCCCCTGGGGACAAGACTCGCGTAGCGGGGCTTGGTTCTGGGAGGTGAGCAGCAAGCGCAAGCGCCGCCGATTGCCCCCAGAATAGCATGCAAAACGAGTGTTGCGCCGAAAAGCTTGCGTTTCGGCATGACCGAGTGAAGCTGCGGACGGCGTAGCCGTCCATATAGCCCGACCGCACATATGTGCGGAAACGCCCTTTAAATGATATTTTTCCAAAATAGCGAGGACATTCACTGAGCGCAAAAAATGCTACATTTACTTTAAATTCATGGAAAATCGAAATAAAATCGGTCCTCTTTTAATCATCATTGCGGCCTGCTTCTGGGGAAGCATGGGCATTTTTGTGCGGGGGCTCGGCGAATACGGCTTTAGCCCTATTCAGATTGTGGCGATAAGAATCACGCTGGCGGCATTGATGTTTTGCGTACTTTTGCTTGCGAAAGATCGCAACGGTTTCAAGATTCGCCCGTGCGACATCCCGCTGTTTTTAGGGCTCGGATTCGGGAGCATTTTGTTCTTTACAATCTGCTATTTTTCGGCCATCACCATCATGCCGCTATCGACGGCGGCGATTCTGTTGTACACATCGCCCATCTGGATTGTTCTGATGTCCGCAATTTTCTTCCGCGAAAAGATAAACGCAAAAAAAATTGTCGCTCTTGCACTCGCCTTTGGCGGTTGCGTACTTGTCTCTGGGATTTCGGGAGAAGGGGTTTCGTTAAAGGGCCTGCTATTTGGACTCGGTTCCGGTATAGGTTACGGACTTTACAGCATCTTGGGCACCGTTGCGTTGCGCAGATACTCCCCCTACACCGTCACAACTTACACTTTTTCACTTGCCGCAATCGGCTCTTGGTTTATCAGTAGTCCGATGGATATGCTATCCAAATTCTCTGTTGCAAGCGATTTGTCATGGCTTGTATTCTTCTGTGTCCTGACTGCTTTGGTAACGGCCGTAATTCCATTTCTTTCTTACACGCTCGGGCTCCGCACCGTAGAAGCGAGCAAGGCAGGAATCATCGCCACCCTCGAACCCATGGTTGCAACCGTCATCGGTATCACTTATTTTTCTGAACCTTTGACGTTGTTGTCCGGAATGGGAATTGTTTTGATTCTCGCGGCAGTCGTCTTGTTGAACTGGCGCGGAAAAAATTAGCCTTTTGCGTGTCGCTTGCCCGTAATTTCATCTACTGTTATTTTTACAACCGTAACATGAGCAAAGGCGGCTGCTTTGTAGGGAATTTTGCTCATGCCTTCCGGGAGTTTATAGCCATTGTGCAGCATCAGTGCATCTAGAGCGGCTTCTTTTTCTTCGACAGTTTCAAGGAATGTCGCCTGTCCGCTGCCGATAACACTTTCGTAAAAACAGGTCCAGTTGCAGGCAACGGATTTATCTTCGCTCAATGATTCCGCTTGTGCCGAGGCCACCGCCGAAAAGCAAACATTCGGATTTTCGCATAATGCACGAACCTTCTTGCCGTCCTTTGCTCCGTGAAAATAAAGTTCAACGCACTTGGAATTTCCGGCATCCTTGACGGCAAACCCAAAATTCAGCGGAACGGAATATGGCTTCCCTTCGCTCACCATTGCAAGGTGCATCACCTCGCAACGGCTCAATATGTCAATGACTTCTTCAAAATTGGTTACTTCTCTATCTTTTCTGCGCATCGTGAAAAAAATATAAAACTTCACCCTTGCTTTGGCATCGCATCACAACAAGAACGAAGTTCATCAATAATCTAATCATCAACGTTTTAAAAGTATAGACTTTATTCCAGGTAAACGACTT
>CAMZFJ010000381.1 GCA_947306025.1 uncultured Fibrobacter sp. | reverse complement strand
TCCTTATCAACGGGAATTTACGACGAGCCCGCTTTTTTCTTTTTTTCCCTTGATATTCTGAAAATTCTACAGCCATCGCTTACAAGACAAGATAACAAACTAGAGCTACTACAATGAGCAACAGCACGATTATGACAACGAGAGGCCCCTTCGACGACGAAGATTCATCCACCAGCGGATTCTTGTCCAAAAGTCTCGATTCGACCTCCAAAAGCCTAGATTCGACCTCTAGAAGTCGAGATTCTACCAGCTGAGGTTTTTGAGCGACAACTGGCTTAGGCATCGGTTTAGGCGCCACAGGCAGAACAGTACTCTTCCTTACCAAAGGAACTTTCTTTACCCGTCGTACCGCGGGAACCGTCGGCACCTTGACCGTCGAAATATCCACAGGAACGTAATCCAGCAAGTCCTTTTCGCTCTTGAAAATTCGAATAAAGCGTTCGAGTCCTACTTTTTTGAGGCTTTTCGCAAGGGATTCCTTATTCGTAATGACCGCAAACGTCCCTTTTCTCTTCAATAGTTCCTGATGGAACTGCATAAAGGCATTGTACGCATCGCTATAAACAAAATCTAGGCCCGACAAATCCACAGCAACAAACTTGACTTTGGAATTTGAAGCTATTACAGAGTGAAAATAGGCCTTGAAGACTTCGGCATCGAACGCCCCAATCGGATTGAGTGGAGCTGGAAGCAAAATGAATAAACCGACCTTCTTTAAATCAGCCATAACTACTCCATTGCGTTATTCCAATATTTCATCGTCCGTTTCGATAATCGGAGTCGTAGGTGCAGGAGTCACGGGCACCTGGGGTACCGTCGACGTTGCAGGAGCCGATGCCGGTGCATTCGCTTCAGGAGCCACCGGAGAGGTTTCTATCGCAGGAACCGCCGAAGTCACCGGAGCAATAGAGTCCTTAACCGATTCTACTTGCGGTTTAACCGGTTCCTGAACACGTTCTTCCACAAAATCTTCTGCGGGCAATTCTTCTTCGGTCACAAGTTTCTTTGCGGCGGCAGTCTTGTTCAAGTGGCCCTCTTCTCTTGGCTTATGTCCAAAAAGGTACGGGCTAAAGCTCACGCTCACGCGATGCACCGGAGAGAACACCGGATGCGATTCAAACGCGTAATCCACGACGAGGAAATTGGCAATCGTAAGACCGGCACCCGCCGTTACACTTTTGAACGTCGTAAAGCTGCTGAGACCAGCGCGCAACTTGAGCCCAAAGTCAAATGCAAATTCGACACCACCACGACCGCCAGACAGCCAATCCAGGGGATTTTCCCAAATGCGTTTGCCGTTTCTATCGGTCTCATAATCCAAATCCCTAGCTTCTCGATGGAAAAATCCAGCACTCTGCCAATAGAAATTGAACTTGCCATAAAGGTATTGCACAGGCAGGCCATAGCTCAAAGCCATGTAAAACTCAGGTGAGGAATATTCAAACTCGCCCGATTCCCAAGTTACAGCCGACGAAGTCCAGCCTTTCAAAAGGCCCGCGACATAAAAGTCATCCTTAATCTGGTAACGCGCACTCGCATCGCCACGGAAACCCCAGCCGCTCTGGTCCATATCGCGGTAAAGCACATGGAAGGCAATACCCAAGTCCAAGCGGTCGATAATGCGGCGGCCCCATGCTACTGAGAATACCCAGTCCGCAATCGAAAGCGTATTGTAGTCCGAACCTTCCGGCAGCGGATCGCCTTCGCGAATGTAGGGTATATCATCGGCACCAAATCTAGAGAACGAAACTCCGATACCCTGATTTTTCGGGAGCGGGATAACCATAGACGCGTAATCGTACTTGGTATCTTCGTAGTACGCCGTATGCGAGAATGACGCCCACATGTACTTAGCCTGCGTAAGCTGGTACGCATTCGTGCCAAGTCCAAGATAATCACCTTCAACCGCTAAAGTCGTTGAACCCAAGGCCGCAGAACGCGCACCCGGCTGAATATCAAGAGTTGCATTCGCGCCCACCACGCGATCGGCAGCATAAGCCGACGAAACAAGCGCACAGGCAAGGAAACAAGACCGCAAAGAAATATTTTTTTTCAAAAAAGACATTTGGTGACATCTAAGATAGATTATTTTTTCTTTCGTAAACAATAAAAAAAAATGCTTTTAAACGAATACATCCAAAATTTTTTGATATACCTGCAAACGCAGCGAAGGTATTCCGAAAGAACGGTCGAAACATACCGAAAATCGCTAGAAAAATACCATTCGATGCTTGTTGGTAATGGGCGTTCCGGCCAAAGTGATATTGCTAACAATGTGACGCTAGACACATTTTCCGAAACAAACGTTAAAAATTTTGTGTGGGATTTAAAAATCAAGCAGAAACTGGCGCCGACCAGCATCTGCGAGCACCTCGCCGCACTCAAAAGTTTCGGGAAGTACCTCGTTCGCTCCAAGATTCTCGACAAGAATCCCGCCGAAGCAGTCCCCATGCCCAAGCGCCCCAAGCGGCTTGTGTCATTCCTCGGGCAAAAAGACCTCGCCGAAGAAAAATTTCCAGAGTTACCTGAAAATCCAACGCTCAAGCAAATCCGCGCACGGCTCTTGCTAGAGCTCATTTACGGGTCTGGCCTCCGCATTTCGGAATGCCAAAGTCTCTGTTGGAATCAATTACAAATAAAAGAACGTTTGGTTCGCGTTATCGGTAAAGGCAATAAAGAACGCATTGTCCCGATTACAGACACGCTCATTTCTTGGCTGGAACAATTTCGGGCTGCCGAAATCGAAGCAGGGCACGCCCCAAGCATCACGAGTCCTGTATTCTTAAATGAAAACGGAAAGCCTTACGATGTTCGCACACTCCGAAGCGACATCCATAATTTGTTACGAGAAATCGGCTGGGAAGGCAAAGCGAGCCCGCACGTGCTGCGCCACAGCTTCGCCACGCACCTGCTCGAAAACGGCGCCGAAATCATGAGCGTCAAAGAAATGCTCGGGCATTCGAACATCTCGACAACGCAAATCTACACGCACGTCAACGCCGAACGCCTCCGCGAAGCCTTCAAGAAAAC
>CAMZFJ010000380.1 GCA_947306025.1 uncultured Fibrobacter sp. | reverse complement strand
ATCCGTTTCCAACTTGAAGGGTGCACACTCGATGATGTTCAAGCTCGGTCTCACCTACTGGTTCATCTAATACGGTAAAAAAATGTGTTCGCTCCAGTCCTTGAATTTGCAACCGATCCTTTCAACAGAAGGCATGCGCGGTCTTGACGCCGCATCAAAAAAATATTTTGCAAAAGAGGCTACGAGCGAACCCTCCGAAACAGATGTAATCCAAAGCGGATACATGTTGATGCAAGAAGCCGGACTTGCATTATTCAAATTCGTCCAATCAAAGACGCTCGCGCCCATCGCAATTTTTATCGGTGGTGGGAATAACGGCGGAGACGGGCTTGTACTTGCAAAGCACTTGTTGCAAGCCGGAATCAAAAGTACTGTTTTCAGCCTCGCTAATGAAAATAAATTCAAGAACGAAGCTAAATTAGCGCTAGACGATTTTCTGCAAGCCGGCGGTTCTCTTTTTGATTTCAAAAAAATTATTGAAGATCCCAAACAAGCATCGCTCCTTTTGCACGACGGATTCAAGCTCATTGTCGATTGCATACTTGGAAACGGCGCGAAAGGTGAACTGCGTTCAGAATTCGCAAGCGCAGTACAAGCCATCAATAATAGCGGGCTCCCCGTTATCGCAGCGGATGCGCCCACAGGTTACGATTCAAGCGCACACGTTTGCAACGAGATTTGCGTTCATGCAAACGAAACTATGTTATTTGGATTCCCGCGACTTGACGCCTACGCAAAAGAAGGGGGTCGAGCGTTCGGTAAAACCACCGTTGCAAAACTGAGCTATCCCGAAGAGATGGTTCAGCAATTCGACGAAAAAGTTTACCTCGTCACAGAAAATGCAATTCCGCAACTCATACCCAAGCGCGACGAATGGGGCGACAAGCGCGTTCAAGGATGTCCGCTCATTATCGCAGGCTCCAAGGATATGCCTGGCGCAGCCGCACTCTGCACCGAAGCAGCACTCCGCAGTGGTGCGGGACTTGTGACATTGGCGGTGCCGCAAATTATCGCTCAAGTTCTGCAAACAAAACTCTCGGAACCTGTTTTCTGTAGTTTAGAGGACTGCGGCGATTCGAATGAAAACTGCGCAGATTTTAACGGAAACTGCGACAATTCTAATCGAAACTGCGCCGGAGAATGCCGCGAGGTTCTGCAACAGCAACACATTTCGACTTTATTAAAGCGCGCAAAGCACGCAACAGCAATCGCTATCGGCCCTGGACTTTCGACGAATGCCGGCACAGTCCAAGCCGTTTTAGAACTGCTCCCGCAATTGAACGCGCCGACAGTCATTGACGCCGACGCATTGAATGCCATTGCGACATTGAACGAAAACGCGACAACGGGCGGCACGGCAACAGTCAACCGCGCGGCAATCCAGTTTTTACGCCACTTGCAAACGCCCGCAATTTTGACGCCGCATGTTCGCGAATTCGCAAGACTTTTCGGAGCGCTTCCCGAAAACAGCAACAGCATTCCAAACCGTTTAAAAGCTATCGCCGCAAGTACAAATAAAGTCATTCTTTTAAAAGGCGCCCCTACCTACATTGCCTCACCCGACGGAAATGTTTACGTCATCCCTGTTGCAAACTCAGGCATGGCAAAGGGCGGAAGTGGTGATGTGCTCACGGGCATCATCGTCGCATTACTTTCGCAGGGGCTCGCCCCGACAGAAGCCGCCGTACTCGGCGCGCTTTTGCACCAGAAAGCAGGCCGCATCACCCGCGAAGAACTCGGTGCATTCAGCATGCTTCCAAGCGATGTGATCAAGAATCTGTACAAATCATTTGTACTAAATCTCGCTTAAAATTCAAAAATTTTATTTTTCGCCGTTTTTTACGTAAAAAATGGGAAATTTTAACGGTTTCTTACGTAAAATTTCGTACAAATTATATAAATTTTTATTTTAAACACAGGATTTTCTTTTTTTGCGCCGGTTTTAAGGACCCAACAAAGCCTTTTTCGAACATTTTTTAACCAAAAAGACTCCAAAACCAGAGTTTTGATGAAAAACAATACAAACAACATCACAAAATTACGTAAAACAAGCGCAAACTAAGTACATTTTTACGTAAATTTTGCCATTTTTTAGAAATCTGATTTTTTCACGGTCTTACTCAACACACACAAGCGCTTTTCCCCCACAATTTTCTGCCAACTTCCTACTTCCTACTTCCTACTTATTACTACATTCCCTTTCATGGCAGAAAAGACTTTACTCCTTCTTGATTCCTTCGCGCTCGCGTTCCGCATGTTCTACGCTTACAGTCAGAACCCACTCGTCAACAGCAAGGGCGAAGAGGTTTCCATGATGCACGGCTACTGGGGTGCGGTGCTCCGCATTTTGGCAAAGCACAAGCCCACGCATTTTGCGATCGCACGCGATGTCGCGCATACAAAGACTTTCCGCCACGAACTTTACCCGGACTACAAGGCGAATCGCGGCCCGATGCCCGAAGAAATGGCAGCCCAGATGCCACTCCTTTGCGAATCTCTGGAAGCAAGCGGCATCCCGCTTTTGTCGGAACCCGGCTACGAAGCCGACGACGTGATGGCCAGTGCCGCCGAAGCCGCCGTGAATGCTGGTTTTGACCATGTCGTGATTATCAGTAAAGACAAGGACATGTCGCAAATTGTGACCGACAAGATTCACCTTTTCCACTTGGAAAAAGGCGCCGACGGCATTGATTTTGGACCGCAGCAAGTTCTTGAAAAGTACGGCATTCCGCCTGAAAAAATCCGCGACTACCTCGCGCTCATGGGCGACTCGAGCGATAACGTTCCGGGCGTTCCCAAAGTCGGTCCAAAGACCGCCATCCAGCTATTGACCGAATACGGCGACATGGACAACATTTACGCGAACCTCGACAACATCAAGAAGAAAGGTTTGCACGACAATCTTGCAAACAACAAGGAACAAGCATTCCTTAGCCGCGAACTCGTGACGCTACAGACAAAGCGCGCCTACCACGGCAACCTCGACGCCCTTGAATTCTGCGGCATCCACAGCGATACGCTCGAAGGAATTTTCAA
>CAMZFJ010000379.1 GCA_947306025.1 uncultured Fibrobacter sp. | reverse complement strand
GACCGTTGCCTCCGCTATCAATGTGAAACCGTTAATTGTAAGTTGCTTTAACATTTGCTTGGTTACTAGTTGTTAGTCAATAGTCATTAGTTGATAGTCGCTAGTCTTTGGTCATTTGCAATAATTAAAAACTAATGACCAATAACTAATGACTAAATACTATTTCTCAAATTCAATTATACTTCTATAAATCGGGCGGCCTTCTTTCTTGTACTTGCGTTCGAATCCGGTCATGATCCCTTCGGTCGGTTCTGCCGTATTGCGGACGATAACTTTGCAAGTCGGGTAGGCGTCGAATGTTTCAAGTGCAATTTCGTTGTATTCCTTGTGGTCGGTGCCCCAATAGAAAATGCGTTTGCCCGGCTTCAAGCAGCGGGCGACTTCGTCGAGAAAATCAGGACGGAGCAAACGATTCTTGTGGTGGCGTTCCTTGGGCCACGGGTCTGGGAAATACATGTGGAAAGTATCCACCGTGTTGGACTTAACGGCATCGCGCAAGAAGTAGAAAACATCTCCGCGCAACATGGCTGCATTGCCCTGTGCAACGATTCCGCGCTTTTCCATGCGTTCGTGTGCAAATGCGGCCCACGTATAGTCCCATTCGCTACCCATGATAAAGCGGTCCGGATGCTTTTCGGCGTAGTCCGTCATGAAGTTGCCTTTACCACTTCCGATTTCTACTTCGATATGACCGTTCTCGTTCGGGAACATGTCTTTCCAGTCGAAGTCGAGTTTGTGCGGGAGTCCATCCGGTGTCTTGATCGGCTTGCGGTCGCCATTCGTGCGGAATATGTAATGCCACAGAGCTTTCATCTGCGGGTCTTGATTCAAATCGCGATAAAACTCCGGAATCACGACTTCCTTCGGAGCTTTCTCTTCTTCGTTCAATACTTCGTTGTTGTTTTCGTCTGCCATAATATAGTTCTCAGTTCTGAGTTACTAGTTACTAGATTGCATAAATCAAGAAGTTTCTTGTCTCTTAAGTTTTCTAGTAACTAAGATCTATTAACTAGTAACTTCTATTTAAATAAATGCCACCACCTTATCTTTAAACTTCTCCGGGATGTTCTTGTCGAGCATTTCGCGGATATGCCGCTCGGAATACTTCATCGAGAAATGACTCAAGATGATTTTCTCGCACTTGATTTCGTCGTCGAGCTCGTTTAGCGCATGCACGATATCTTTCAAATGGCTGTGCCCTTTCTTTTTGCTCATCGCTTCTTCGCCGTCGTCGAGGAACGTGCATTCCGTAATCAGCACTTTCGACTGGAAAACGCGACTGTTGTCGAGCAAACTTTCGCCAAGGCAATCGCCCATAAAACTAACGAGCGGTTCGTAAACTTCGCGCGTGATTTCGACTCCTTGCTTGCGCAGTTCGATAATTTCAGTAGCGGATTTCCCGAGGAATTCGTCCTTGAGTTTTTTCTTGTAAAAATAAAGCGTACCGCCCATCGTCGGGATGGAGTGCTTGACTTCGAATGCTTCGATCGCAAGGTCCTTGCGGTAGCGCAAGAACTGCAATTCACCTGCAGTGACTGGTTCAATTTCCGGGTAGCGGAATTTTGTTTCGCCAACACCTTCGAACATCGCTTCGGCCTTAATCCAAGCCTTTGCATTTTCACTGATGAAATCCGGCATGTAATAGACGCTGTCGCGTTCGACACCCATCATCTTGCGCAGGCTGTGGTGACGCATCAGGCAACGGGCGTGGTCGCCGTGGGCGTGCGTCAAGAACACATGGTCCAGTGGAATCGCCGAAAGCGGGCATTCGCCCATGTCAATGCAAAAATCAAGTTCGGGAATTTGGATATACGTAGCTAGTCCGGAAATCGAAAATCCGGAAATAGGCGAGCAGGGCGTATCGACGTGAATCTGCCGCAGAGCGTTATGTATGTACTTATTTTCGTTCACTTTTTTACCGTCCGATAATTTAGCAAATTACGTTGGATAAAAAATGACACTAGGTGTCACCCCGTATATGTTATGGGGGCAGATACAAAAAAAGCAGCTCGGCGAGAGCTGCTCTTTGAAGAATAAAATCGCAATTACTTGTCCGATGTAATTTTATCGAATTCGGAGCAAGACATCATTTCGATGTTCACGCCCATAGCCTTGCTGCGGGTCCTGTCGTTACCCTTTCTTCCAGGAATACGGAAACAGAAATCATACGTGTGACCTTTTTCAGTCGGAATTCCCATCTTGAAAATGCGGAAACGTTCCATTCCTGGTTTTGTAATTTCGTGATAATCGTAAGTATTCTTGATGCGTTCGAGGCGCTTTTCTTGAGAGAATTCGAGCTCGTTTGTTATCGGTCCTTCAAGGTTGATCGGGAGCGAATTCTGGAAACGCAACTCAAGCTTTCCGTTAGTCTTGACAATCGATGTCTCGGACGGCTTGATCAGGTAGCGCTGTTGAGGAATGTTCTTATAAGCAATATTGTGCCTGCTTGCCGTACGGACTCCACAGACTTCACGCATGTCGGGGTTAGCGACAAAGTCGATATCGCGGCAAATCGGTGGAAGATTGGTTGGAATTTCCAGGTCTTCGCCATTTTGTGAGGATGAACCAGCACAACCGGCCAAGAATGAAACGGCAAAAAGGCAAGATGACAACAAAAATTTATTCTTCATACCATCAAATATAAGATTATTATGCAAAATTGCGAATTTTTTTTTGAAAATGAGTAAAAATGCTGTAATTAATACCACAAAACCTATCGTTTGTAAACGTTTGTTAACTTTTGGTGGCGCGTACGCCCACGAACCCTTTGGAGTTTAAAAAAATATTCTATCTTTGGCGTGAAAAAATGGGATTGATGTAAAATGAAAATCTACAGCTGGAATGTCAACGGTATTCGCTCCGTCCTGAAAAAAGGCTTTGAGGATTGGTTCTCTGCGACCGATCCCGATGTACTTTGTCTTCAGGAAGTCCGGGCCGAAAAAAGCCAGGTCTCCGCAATCGCAAGCCGCGAGGGCTACTACACTTATTGGAACGCTTGCAAGCGCAAGAAAGGTTACAGTGGTGTAGCCGTCTATTCCAAAATTGAACCCGATGCGGTCAATTACGG
>CAMZFJ010000378.1 GCA_947306025.1 uncultured Fibrobacter sp. | reverse complement strand
GTCACGTTGCGCTTGGCGGCGGCGCGCTGCACCTTCTGGCCGTGTTCGTCGGTACCGGTCAAGAAGAATGTCTGGTAGCCGATGATCTTGTGGAAGCGGGTAAGGATATCAGCAAGAACGGTCGTGTAGGAATGCCCGATATGCGGGGCATCATTGACGTAATAAATCGGAGTGGTAACGTAAAAATTTTTCATGGGCTAAAAGTTAGAAAAATTAGCCTGTTTTGGCGAGAATATGCGTGAATTTACGCTTTTGTTAGAGTACGTTTTTTATATTCAGAATATATTTTTTTGTTATAAAGTTTTAATAGGAGCTCTATATGGAATTTGCTGAATTAGTCAAAAATCGCTACAGTTGCCGAGCCTTTGCAGAACGTGCTGTAGAACCGGAAAAACTGATGATGGTGCTTGAGGCCGGACGCCTTTCGCCGACTGCAGTAAATGGCCAGCCGGTGATTGTCAAGGTTCTGGAATCGCCCGATTCTCTCAAGAAAATTCGCGGTCTTACTCGTATGGCTTACAACGCTCCCGTTGTGATTATGGTTTGCTATGACGATACGAAGGTTTACACTCCGACAAATTACATGGATGATTTCAAGAGTGGCATCATGGATTCTAGTATTGTCGCGACATCGATGATGATGCAGGCGACCGATCTTGGGCTTGCGACGCTATGGGCTCGCGGATTCAGCGCAGCTCACATTGAACATGAATTCGGATTTCCCGAAAACATCAAGCTTGCTTGCCTTTTGGATGTGGGTTATGCAGATCCTGTGGATGGTTTGCCTTCTCCGCGTCATGACTTGCGCAAGCCAATGAATGAATTCGCCGAAGAAATGTAAAAAAAACGCGCTATAGCGCGTTTTTTTTATGAAGTAAATAATTTTACAGATAAATTTGTTTTAGCTTAATAATATTTGTAGAAGTCAGAAATATCAAAGTAAAATTGGTATTTTTTGCCTTCGGCTTCAGTTATCAAGCGGTCGTAATAACGTCCGTTTTCCTCGATTAACTCTTGGCGAACGGGCTTAAAGCCGCTGAGGTAAATGAAATCATATTCCTCGTCCACACTGATGACATAAATAGCGTTTGCTGTAGAATTCCCTTGACCCGATTCACGGATGGAATTAAGCAATCCATTGATAACTTGTTTGTGAAATTCTTTGACGTTTTCATCGGTAGTGGGGCTCGATAGAAATGTGTAATGTGCAGAGATGTTGGTAAAGTTAATGTCCAAAAGTTCTTGGGACATTTTCAACTGTTCTTCGGTATCACCGGACTTTCGCGCAAGGTTTATAACCGTTTCAATCCCTACAGTTCCAAAACGATCAGGCTGAGAAAGCCTACACCTTAAAAATTCTTTTCTGAATTTTTTCCAGTCTGTTGTTTCCACTGCTTTTAAGGAATCTGCTCGAATTGCGGCGAGCTGCTGCATGTAGTAACTGGCGTTGATTGCCGCATCGTCGTAAAGCGGCGTGCCGTCGGGGAGCGTTTTTGTTTGTGCCTGAGTTTGCGCTTGAACAGGAGTTTGTGTTTGCGGCTCGGTGGAAACGGAATTTCCTTTATTGCCTGCACAAGCCACAAGCATCAACGCAGCCATAGAAAGCATTATTTTATTGAATTTACGCTTCATAGGTTTCTTCGTATTTTGTTTTGGAAAAATATAGATTTTTTTGAAATGTTATATTTTTTATGGATAAAGAATTTTAAAGTTATTGTTGGCTATTGAGTTAGATTATTCAATGAATTTGATTGCTCGAATATTGTTTTTGGCGTTTTGCTCGCTTTGCTTTGCTGGCGCTGCTCCGTCTAGTGTGAATGATACCGTGTCCGTTTCTCCGGCAAAGCTGGATTCGATTGTTGCGGGAAGAAATTTAGTGTATCAGTCGCTCAAAAATGGCGATAACAATAGCGCTCTTGAAGCAGCCTCTTTGCTAAGGGCTATGTCTCCGGTTCCTGAATTTGCGTTGGATGATTTGGAACTGATGGAAATTTATTTGATGACGGATCAATTTGATTCTGCCATGGTGATGTGGGGGCGAATTTACAGTACCGCATTGGAAAATGTCCGTTATTCGTATGTTAGCGATTCCTTGTTGGATCATTTAAACGTAAACTATAACTTTCTTATTGATAAAACTTTCAAAGCGGATTCGAATAAAGTTAAATCTCTTTTTGACCGAGCGTTAAAGAATATCGAGTCTCAAGAGAACCATGACCTTGCTTTAATTATAAAGGATGTGGAACCTGAATACTCGCTAAACAGCAAATTCAGTGCGACGCATTATTACGGCTGCAACCGAGATGATGATTGCGGTAAGGTTGAATCTTATGTGAATTTGCAATCAGGGATGTATGTTCGAGTTGTTGGAGGCTATCTAGAAAGCATATTGGACACGACGGGTCTTGATGTTATTATTTCGCGATTGGAAAATTTCAAGAAAAACTATCCTGAATCAGAATTCATTCCTTGGATTCAAAAGTTATTGGAATGGCGGATTTCTCAGCGCAAATCTGTTGAGCATCGTTCGAACTATTATAATGAGCGGTTATATACCGGTGGTATAGGCATCGAAATATGGGGTGGTATTCGTTCGATATTGGTTGGTGTGCCGATTCAATTTGGGCGCGTTGCCTTTGATTTTCTACTTGGTGGGATTGATCATTATGGGGGAACTTTTTTAGCGACTGTTGGGGTGGATGTTTTTGAAACCAAACGGTTTAAGGTGGTTCCTTTTGTGGGTGGGAAAAATCCCTTTGTTGCCGGGGCTCAGTTTGAATATCGTCTGTGGATATTCCCCTGTAGCGCAAATGGGATTGGAGAATACATCTCCTTTAAATTTAGGTACATGGCTATGTATGGAAAAGTAAAAACGGAAGATGGAGCAAAGAAGAAAGAATTCCATAATGGCTTTTTTCTTGGCGCGGGCATGCACCTTTGGTAGCTCTCCGCAAATCAGTTTTTCTACATTTGGCGATGTAAAACTTAAAAAAGGATAAATCATGCGTGATCAATTCGAAAGCCCGCTCATCAAGCGCTATGCTTCCAAGGAAATGAGTTTCATCTTCAGCCCGCAGTACAAGTTCCAGACTTGGCGCAAG
>CAMZFJ010000377.1 GCA_947306025.1 uncultured Fibrobacter sp. | reverse complement strand
TCTAAGTTCTGCCAACTAAGTTCTAAGAGCGAAGCGGGCTAAGTTCTGCCAACTAAGCTCCGCCAACTAAGATCTAAGAGCGAAGCGAGCTAAGTTCTGCAAACTAACCTCCGCCAACTAAGTTCTAAGAGCGAAGCGGGCTAAACAAGCAAAAATTCAAGGCTATATTCGTCTTTCCAGAAACAAGTCCCGAAAATAAGTGTATTTTATACATAGGGGCGACCTTTAGGGGTTGTTGTGGTGGGTATTTTTCGTTGGAGGAACTGCAACTCATGGACTGCCTTGAATCGTCAGACTTGACGCATGCGATTCTTTCTAGTGCAGGTCTCGGCTTGTGGACCATCGAACTTGACGATGGCAAGCCTCCTAGATTGTACGCTGACAAAGCATTCCTCCAAACTCTTGGCTTACCCGAAGAAACGACCCCCGAAGATCTTTACAATTTATGGTGCAATAACATAGACCTCTCGTATTACGAGGCTTTTGCCGAATCTATCGAGCTAATGACTCGCGGTGAAATGTCCGAATTGGAGTACGCATGGAACCACCAGACGCGCGGGATTATCTACCTCAGAAGCCACGGTGGCCGAAATAAAGAATACACGCGCGGTGTACGGCTAGAAGGGTGTTCTGCAGATGTTACCGACCAAATTGAGTTCAAGATCCACTTGCGTGAACTGGCTCAGTATTCCGATATTGCAAATACGCTTGGCGATGGCTTCGATAACATTTACTACGTCGATACGAACGACAATTCTTTTATCGAATTTAACGCCCAAGGGGTTGTGAAAAATCTTGATGTCAAAACGTGCAACGATTTTTTTCAGGGATTTGAACAAGCCTTGGAGAAGGTGGTCTATCGGGACGATTGGGAAGCAGTCAAGGATTTTGTCAATAAAGAAAAACTCTTGAGCGGTCTGGAAAAAGATCGCGCCGTGTCTGTCGCTTTCCGCTTTTTCATTGATGGCCGGTTGGTGTATTACCGTTTAAAGGCGGCGAAAACTCCCGATTCCGATAGCCATATTGTGGTGACTCTTGAAAACGTAGACGAAGAAGAAACCGCCAAGGCCGAACGCAAGGCTATTGCGGTTCGAGACATGGCCGTTATTTCAGGTTTGTCCGATGACTTTGGTTGCGTGGTCTACGTCGATTACGATACGCTTTCCGAAGCGCATTACCGCTTTGATCCCGTGTTCGAAAAGTTTGTGCCGGGCTGGTCTAAAATCGACAATTTTGGGAAGCGCCTGGAACTCCTTGTCAATACGGTTGTGCACCCTAGCGACCGCGAAGCGTTCTGTGCGGCGACTGAACCTGCAAAAGTTCTCGACATGGTCGAGCGAGAACACATGTACTTCGTCAATTTCAGATTGCAAATCGATGGCGAAGATATCTATTACCAAATCAAGTTTGTAAAAGATGAAAACTCCAAGAATCACGTGATTGCGGGTTTCCATAGCGTCGATGCCGAAACAAAACGCGAAATGGCGAGCCTCGAAAAAGCGGAGCTGGCAAACAAGGCAAAGAGTGCATTCCTCTTCAACATGTCGCATGATATCCGTACGCCGCTCAACGCGATGATCGGCTTTACCGACATGGCGGTAAAAAATATCGACGACAAGGCAAAGGCGCTGGATTGCTTGAGTAAGTCTAAGCTTTCGAGTGAACATCTTTTGTCCTTGATCAATGACGTTTTGGACATGTCGCGCATTGAAAGCGGCAAGGTCGAACTGGATTTGAATCCGGTCAATTTAGATGAAAACGGCGATGACATCGTTTCCATGCTGACATCGCTTGCCGAAAAGAAAAATGTCCGCTTTGAATTTGTACGTCATGACGTCAAGAACCGCTATGTCTATGTGGATTTCTTGCGCATGAATCAGGTGATTATCAACGTCGTTTCTAACGCGGTAAAATACACGCCGTCGGGAGGCTCCGTTCTCGTTGATATTAGCGAGATTCCGTCAGACCGCGAAGGGTACGGGATGTACCAATTCATTATCCAGGATACTGGAATCGGTATGAGCCCGGAATACTTGCAACACCTCTTTGATGAATTTTCCCGTGAAAGAACATCTACGGTCAGTAAGCAGCAGGGGACAGGCCTTGGCCTTGCCATCACCAAGCGCATTGTCGATATGATGGAAGGCTCTATCGATGTAGAAAGCAAGGTGGGTGAAGGTTCCAAGTTTACGATTCGCATCCCCTTGCGTATTCAAGAAAATCCAGAAACGGTAGAACAGGTTCGCTTCGTGCACTCTGAACGCGAAATCATTTCGTTTGAAGGGTTCAGAGTCCTTGTTGTCGAAGACAATGATTTGAATTTGGAAATTTCAAGAGATGTTCTTGAAAATGCGGGTATTGTTGTCGAATCGGCTGCAGACGGCTCTGTTGCCGTGGAACTCCTAAAAGAAAAAGGCCCCGATTACTACGATTGTATTTTGATGGATATCCAAATGCCGGTGATGGATGGCTTCGAGGCCACTCGTGTTATTCGCAACTTGTTCCCGGAAAAGCGAATCCCGATTATCGCGCTTTCTGCAAATGCGTTCGATGAAGATCGTCGCAAATCCATCGAGGCGGGCATGGACGGACACTTGTCAAAGCCCATTGTCATCGCTCAACTCGAAGACGTATTGAAGAAGTTTCTCAAGAAATAAGAGGATCTGTTTAGTGGTTGGTGGTTAGTGATTAGGATTTATAATCGCGGCGAAGCCGCCCTGTTTACTAACCACTGTTTACTAACCACTAATCACTACTCCAACTGCTTTATCCCTTCCACGGCGGCATTATAATCCGATTCCACCTTTTCTAAAAGCGCAGGCGAATTAGCCGTAAACGCGCCCGGTCGTAAATCTTCGGTAAGCTCGCTACTCGATGCAGAAAGCTTGTTCAAACCGAGGTTTGCCGCAACACCCTTAAGCGTATGGGCTGCACGGAAAGCTGTATGTGCGTCATCACATGCAAAGGCTTCCTTAAGCTCGGCTAAACTTGGGTCGCTGAGGAACAGCTTCAAGTATTTCACGACACGGGATTCCATGCGGAGTCTTTCAAGTACTTCGTCTAATGATTCGCCGAGAGAGCTATAAAATTCAGAGAGAGTCATAA
>CAMZFJ010000376.1 GCA_947306025.1 uncultured Fibrobacter sp. | reverse complement strand
CAATTTCGAGGCCGGTGGTGCCCGATGCTACGGAACGTACGGAGCCATCGGGGAAGGTGAGTTCGATTTGAGACATAAATAATCCTTTTTGTGGGCGGTTCTCGCCCGGTTCCCCAGAAATACGACATCTGGCGGTGAGGCCAAATTTAGCTAAAGGCGAGCGTCGCGGCAACCGTGCTTGCACGAGTTGACATGACCGAGCCGTGCTAAATGCACGTTTTTTTAGTTCCCTTCGCAGGTAGCCTTCGCGGCACGATACGCCATCTCAACGCCAACTTCGGATTCCATATTGTACATGGAGTAAGTCTTGGTATCGGAACCGTTTGCGCCCTTGATGGTTACAATCAAATCGCGGCCTTCGGCCTGGTAGATGTATTCAGCATCATCACCAAACGCATCTTTGCGAATAAAGTGCCACGTGTTCACATCTTCCTTGACCATCTCATCGCAAGTTTTCACATTCGTGCGATCGACACCCGCACTAGGCGAAGACGAACTGTCATCGCAGGCAAAAAACATCATTGCCGAGGAAACAACAAATAAATTAAGAAAACGAAAATAATTCATATCACTCCTTTTTGATTAATACCATCCCTGGCTTGCACCATACCATGCATCTTCGGCTGGTCCCTGATTGACCGGGGCTTTTTTAGCAGGCTCACCAGCAGCGGTAAACGTAAACGGGATCGTCACAGTGCAATTCTCATAATCCCCGGCATCAAATTTCCACTGTAAAATATCGTTCAGCACAGCCTTTTCAAATTCAGGGAAGTTCGTGGTCGCACTAACAATTTCGCCTGTTTCCACTTTGCCATCGGGGAGTATTTTAAACTTCACCGTAACCTTGCCTTCAATGTTCGGATTTGTCCGCAAGAAATCATTGTACAAAGGTTTTAAACGGTTCGGGGTATTAACCTTGACAACCTCCATAATCTTTGCAGAGGAACGTTTTTTTGCAGCTGTAGTAGAATCACTCGCGACTTTATCCTGAGCACTGCTTTCTTTGGCCGGGACCTCTGAATTCGGCACGGTAGTTGTAGCCTTGGGCGCACAAGCCACCAGCATTGCAGCAGCGATAAAAAACGCAACCACTTTAAATTTCATAACAACCTCCAAAAATTACAATCCCGAACTGGGTTGGTATAAACTATTATCATTCAATCTATCGTCAGAGAAAACTGGCTGAATTTCTACGACGCTATTGGAGAACGTTCCACGGCCAAAATCCCATTGCATAATATCATCAGCAATAGCCTTTTCAAATTCGGGATAATTGGTAGACGCATGAATTATATCGACTTTTTGCACGGAGCCATCGGGATTGACCGTCGCATGCAACGTAATTTTTCCAGAGAAACGGGAATGTTTCTTCAAAAAGCTGTAGTAAATGGGATACAGGCGTTTTTTCTTATTCGTTTCTACAACCTCAAAGATTTTCTTTCCATCACGTGGACCTTTAGGGCCACCATTTCTAAAGCGCAAAGGCCAGCCAAGATTAAACACGTCATATTTACCACTTTCGAATTTCCACTGTTTAATGTCATCTGCAACAGCCTTTTCAAACTCAGGATTACCGATATTCGATTCCAAAATTTCAACAGAATCTACCGCACCACTACCGACAATCGATATATTCACAACCATCTTGCTATTGAAAAACGTATGCTTTTTCACATACTCCGCATAAATCGGCGGCAACCGGGTTTTCATAAAACCGCTAATCGCAGCCATGACTTCTTGAGGAGAGCGTTCATTTTTAAAACCAAAAACGCCCTCGTCAGAAAAAGTAATAGACGTTGTAAATGCGGGAGAACCAAAGCCCCCATGATCATGTTTCAACAGCATCAAGCTCTCCTGAATTGACTTTTCAAACTCAGGATATTTGACTGTAGATTCGACAATTTGGGTACTATCGACATCACCACTTTTACGGAAAAATACCTGTATCTTCATATCACCGAAAATACTCGCACCATTTTGGCGATATTTTTCATAAACCGGACGCACGCATTTCAAGAATTCTGCAACAACACCCTTTTCTTCGGATGGATCCAATCGTTCATTTTCACTGGCAACATTCGCTTCTACAGGCGTAGACGTTTCCGTAGACACGGGAACAGACTTTGGCGCGCAAGCAACAAGTATCGAGACAAGAAAAAGCCCTGCGGCTTTCAAAAAAGCGAATGGTTTCATAAGATTCTCCAACTCAATTATTAACTATTCGCAGATAATATAAAAATAGACTTTAAACTTTCCGGGAACTTTTTAAATTTGGAATTGTATAAAAAAGGGTTAATATGTTTTTTGAACAAGCCATCGCTCACAACCTCCCGAATTACACCAAGGAATCGGATTCCGCTTACGGCGAGACTCTAGCTCCGCTCGATTACAAAGACGAGCTCAAAGTCAAGAACGCCGCCATCCGCGAATTTTGGGAAGTGAACCGCCTTGCTCGCGGCCCGCAGCCAATTGTGGCTAGCCCCATGCCGCGCAATTACCGCACCACCTCCAAGCGCCAGGTCGAAATGAAGCCGGGCGATTTGCGTTTTAACGAATACGATAGCATCTTGGAGCCCGAAGAACACAATGCCATTTACCGCCTGCTATTCGACAAGCTCATTACGCCAGCATACAAACCGCTCGCCTACGCGCTCAACTGGATTATCATCCGCGGCACGTACAAGTACCGCGTCGTGATTTTCAACGTGAAAAAGCTCGATGCTAGCATTGTCCGCAAGCTCAAGCAGATTTCCGAAGTGTTGCAGCAGAGCCCGTACCATGTGACGGCCGCTCACACTTACGTCGATACCACAGAATCGAACTACTACCTCGAAGCAAAGCGCCCGACAGACGTTTTGAACTTCAAGCAACTTTACGGCCCGCGCGAACTTTCGCTCGACCTCGGTCACTTTAGGCTCAAATATCCGGTAACGGGATTCAGCCAGATCAACGAAAGCCAAATCCATAACCTCATCAAGTCCGCAAGCCGCTTGCTCGGTCTCGAAAAGGGCGACCATTTCTTGGACCTTTACTGCGGTTACGGTCTCTTCAGCTTTGCTCTCGGTGAAGCCGCCAAGTCCGTGCTCGGCGTGGAATGGGAAGGCCC
>CAMZFJ010000375.1 GCA_947306025.1 uncultured Fibrobacter sp. | reverse complement strand
CCCATTTCCGCAAACTTGCCCGAAGAACGGATTAGCGCAAGACCTTCTTGCAATGTAACATCCGAGCATTTTTCTTGAGAACTACAAACGAGGCTCGAGTGCAATTCCGGTTGAGAAGGAGAATCATCCGAGCAGGCCCACAACAAAGCCCCGCACAAAGAAGCCATTGCAAAAATTATATTTTTTTTCATTTTAACTAAAACAAATTATAATATTTCACTAGAGTCCACTAACAATTCAACAAAATACAAATTTTCGAAAAGGTCGAGGGTTTTATCTTCGAATTTTTCGATGTATCTTGCGGTCAGAAGTTCCTGGAGTGTACTTTTGTCGATCAGCTAAATGCCTAGAATCTGAAGATTTCCAAACAGTGGCCGCTTAAGCAGCATGTCATGGAGACCTATCGCGACAAGGCAGTTTAGCCATTTGAAAAAATGTTCCACCAGCGCCAACAGCTGGTTCCAACAGATAGAAAGCCTGACGTAACAATCCCCCGCCGCATTTCCTGACTAGATAGTTAAAATGGTTACGGTCCCCCAAAACCCTATTTTAGCGTTTTCAAAAGAGAATCTAAGCGTAACGTTACTTTACTAGCCCCCTGATAACTGAGATGGTCCATATTGAAGGCACATATGTCCGGATAATCGTGATTTCCGTTCTTATTTTCATCCATCAATATAAAATGCGGATAAAGTCTTTGGTACAAATTCAACGAATCCAAAATTTTCATAGCCTCAGAACGTCGCGGGCCATAACGTCCATAAGAGCCCGTTTCGCGATATCGAGGATTCAACGGGAATATAACACCGATTATTTTCACGTTCAAAGGCGCCGTTTGAGCGATAAAGCCCCTTAAGCGTTCAAGATTCCACTTGATTTTAGCTTTCCCCACTTCTCCACCCCAATTGGAATCCTGTTCCACCGTAGCAGGGCCCCACGCAACACCTTCATTACTTAAAAATCCGCGAGTAGGTTCATAAACAGCCTGTGCAGCTAGCGAATGCTGCGACGCTTCTTTTACAGCATCCAAAAATCCATCAGGTAGACCTGTTACCCAAAAACCATGATTTTGGTCATACACAAAACCTTCCTGATTTGTGATTATCAATTCCGTAAATTCGGTCGAACTTTGCCACAAATCAATATCGATAGACACTACAATAAACTTCAACTTTTTCAGATGATTCAAGCCATAATTTTCGGCAACATACAAAGAGGCGTCCAAATCGTTGCCCGAATGTCCCACATTCTGAGCAAAACCCGATGTAATCGCAGTCACCATAAGGCTATTTTCTGTTCTAGAACTACCAACACATAAAATTTCAATGCTATCTCTATATCTCCAGAGCATCGACATTTTATAGCCAAGCGAGACATGTGCCCATTCTTGACCTTCTTTGAAATAGACTCCAGCGCTATCGGGATTAACCTGCCTATTGCCTCCTTGATTCATATTCTTTTCAATCCATAGACTCGGATGCCAAAGTTCCTCACCTTCGGCGAGATCGACAATGCTTCCATCAAACGTGTTTACCATGACAATTTTCGTATGAGCGCCATCAGCATTCATAAGTGTGGCAACGGCAATATCGCCCATTCCTATACTCCACTCGCAATGGTCAAACGTGAAACCTGTCGGAGCCCCCAAAGATTGAATCAAAACACCCGTAGAATCCATAATGAGCATCCGTTCATGCGTTGCATAAGTGGCCCCAACAAAACTTCGCCCAATCTGACCGCCAAAATCGAGAAACAATGTTCGCTTCGAGCTATCCTTAGCTAACGATACATTACAAGCCTGTAACCCACCATACCAAACAGCATCTGATCCATCGGCAAGAGTTTTACCGCTTGGCGCAATACGGGCTCGCAAAACCTGGGCTCCTGTTACAGCAAGTTTACCATCTTCACTTATACCGCCATGATATGCGCCATTGAATAATTTTTGCGGAACACCGAACATACCATTGGCAAATTTCACTTGCCATGTTGACGCCGCATTGAAGGCGGCAACATCCTTATTGCTGCCCACATCCGTAACATAAACGATAACCGTATCTCCATTGCCCAGCACACGCCAACGAGGAATCGCTGCACTCGGCACGTCCAACTTAACAAGGTTGGTTCCTTTGGCATTCAAGTCACGGACGTAAAGTTCAGAAGGCCCAGACAAGCCCTCGATTTTAGTACAGAACGCAACCTTTCTACCATCAGGCGAAATTTCAGGATGGTACACCTCAAGTGTATCTTCTATTTCAGTCACCGAAGGGATCCCGTTCGAGAAATCGATAAAAGACAAGTTTCCTGAAAGATCGTTGCGGAAAGCAAGCCTAGCTTTAGACATTCCCATTTGTGTTCTGAAAATTGAAACATTTGCAAGGGGAACAATCCGACTCGAAACAGCACTTCCATTAGACCCCATCCAAACAGGATCCGGGATCGTACCGAAAGCAAGGCGGAACCCCACATAATCTGCACGAGTCGAAGAAGTCACTGTATAAACATCACCGCGATTGTACAAACGAATTGTTTTAAAAGAATTTCTATAGCTACCGCCTTTAAGAACTCGAAGTCCCAATGCGCCACCATCTGGTGCACCAACATAATTGGTCAACACCGTATCGCGAAATTCGCCATTCCAGTCATTCACCCACTCCATGGCATTTCCAAGCATATCACAGACCTTAGAATCTTTACCAATTTTACCGCACCCTTCATGCAACCTGTACTCCGAATTTTCAGCAACCCAGCCTTCTGTAGAATTCCAATTGGCGCTAGCAACAAGAGTCCATTCCGCTTCGGTCGGTAAACGGTACGCATTTGCTTCAGAGCGAAACACAAAGCCTTCTAAACTTGTACAATGTTTTTCGTCATCAAATTGCGCACGAACATACGTATAAGCGGTATCAAAACCTTCGGATTTGCTACGCTCATTTGCAAAGAGTACAGCATCGTAAAAGGTTAAATCCGTTGCTGGAATCTTGCTATTGCCACATTTTAACAAAAGTCCCGTCAAGGGGTTCATTACTGCATTAAATTCGTCACACCGAATTTCATAACGGCCAATTGAAAAATCATAATTCAACTCGACCCTCATTTCTGGCCGTTCATTTGATTTTGC
>CAMZFJ010000374.1 GCA_947306025.1 uncultured Fibrobacter sp. | reverse complement strand
GGAACTTAGCCTCGTCCATAGCGTTGAGCGCTTGTTTCAAAGCTTCGCACGGACCACACTTCACATAAAGAATAGCCTGCTCATTTTTTTCAAACGCAGCCTTTTGAACCGTTTCAGTCGGATTCTGAATTAAGCTGATTGCGTACCAGTTAAGCCCGATAGCTTCCAATTGTTGTGCTTCGGTGGGGTTTTCAATGTTCTTTATTTCGGTCCAGGACTGCATAAAACCTCGTGTTATCAAAACAAAGATAGATCTTCATCACGAGGAAGATGTTAAAAAATACAAGTAGAAAGTACTATTTCGCGCATTAAACGAAAAAAAGGAATTGTCTAAGGCATCACGACCTACTGGACGATGCGAAAACAAGCGTTCGAGGAATAGATGTTTCATCGTCGCATCGAGGACAAACGAACGCAAATTTATGACAGAACGCCAAGCGCTTATAGACAAGATAACCCATTAGTAATAATCCTTTTGGGTTATTGTAGATTAACAAAGCTTTTTGTAACATTATTGTATAGAACGATAAAGAGTAAAGTAATTTCTTATGTTACGTTTGTTAAACATTGGATGGCATACAAAAGAAGACGGACCAGGAAATCGGGTTGTTATTTTTCTACAGGGATGCCATTTAAGATGTCCATGGTGCCATTCCCCGCATTCTTGGGATTTAAAAAGTTCACCACTCCTGTTCCATTCTGAAAGATGTACGCTCTGCGGTCTTTGCGTAAAAGTTTGTCCGCAAGGAGTCCACCGCATTGAACAAGGTAAGCACATCATTGACAGATCCAAGTGCTCTCAATGCGGTAAATGCATCGCAATTTGTCCCAATTCCATCATAAATTCTATGGATGGTGCATTAAGCCTCCCGACCATACAAATCACCGTAGAAGAACTATACGAAAAAGTAAAACCGCAGCTCGAAATGTTCAAGGAAAACGGTGGAGTAACCTTGAGTGGCGGAGAAGCGCTCCTTCAAAAAGACGAAGTGCGGAAATTTCTCTTGCTGTGCAAAAAAGACGGCATATCCACATGTATCGAATCGTCCTTTACACTCCCAACCACAGCATACGAATCCGTAAAAGATTATGTCGATTACTGGCTTGCCGGACTCCGCGATGTTAGTTTCGGACAAGGGAATCTCGACAACAGCAAGAATATCATTCGGAACATAAAGACCGTATCAAAACATTGCAAAAAAATTACGCTCGTTAACCGCTAATCGCCGCTAGGACAAACGAAGACGAAAACTTGATTCGATTTGCATCCATCATGAAACAAACCGGAATAACAGATGTTGAAATTTTACGTTGCAATCCAAACATGAACCTTTTCTACAAACTTGCAGGAATCCCAAGTCAACTAGACCAAGAATCCAGCATACCGACTGACATGCAATTCAAAAAAGCATGCGATTTTTTCAAATCCCAGAATTTCACAGTCAACTATTAAGGAGAATCTATGACTGAATTCACCTCCATCACCCCACGAGTACAAACGTTGCTCGAAAATCTAAAAGACAGAGCCTCAAAAGATCGCTCTAGCGAATGGTTCTGCGAAGACGACTTCAAGAAATCCCGAAAAGACGTTTTCAAGCAACACAATTTGGCAAACGACGAAGATTATTTCAAGCTTTCAGTCATCGAGCGCAAGGCCATCGCCATTGACATCATGCTCCGTAGCATGACTGACAGCAAAGTCAGCAAGCATACGCACACGTACGAAATTGAAGATGGGGAGCTCATCGTAGGCGTCATGCCCATGGCATCCAACGGATTGGGCAAAGTTTTCCCGAACTACATGAGCGAAGAAGAAAAACGAGCTGCATCCTACACCAACAAGACCGAGCTTGCCATTCTCGGCCACAATACGGTCAACTACGACCGTCTTCTTTCCAAGGGTATCGAAGGTATCGTAAGTGAAGCAAAAGACCACCTCAAGCAACTCGATACAAAATTCAAAGTCTATCAAAAAGACAACGATTTTCGTGTGTTCGCCAATAGATTGGAAGCGATTCCCATTATGCAGAGTTCCGAAAACGTCGAAAAAATTCGTGAATACAACGAACTTGTCACCAAAAAAGAATTCTACACAAGTGTAATTACAAGCTGCAATGCCGTTGTCAATTACGCAAAGAACTTCGCAAAACTCGCCAAAGCCAAAAGCCAAACGTGCAAGAACAAAAAACGCAAGGCAGAACTCCAGGAAATCGCAACGATTTGCCAAAACGTTCCTGAAAAGAAGCCCGAAACATTCCACGAAGCCTTACAGAGCGTCTACTTTTTCCACTTAGCAATGCATGCCAGCATGAATCTCATTTCCCTTGGGCGCTTGGACCAGTCCTTAAACAAATTCTTTGTAAACGACCTCAAAAAATGCAAGGATAAAAAAAGCAAGCAACTTTTCAGAGAAAAAGCAACAGAACTTTTTGAATGCTTTATCATCAAGTGCGCAGGGCGACTGAACTTGACTACGGAATTCCTGCTGCAACAAGACCATATGTACAATAACGCATCTCTCGGCGTCCACAACAACTTTCTGCAGAACATCATCATCGGCGGCCTAACCCCCGACGGAAAATCCGCAGAAAACGACATGACCCATATCATCCTCAACGCTTTTGCAAACGTAAACCTCTCGACTCCGGGTATTTACGTACGAATGGGCGACTACTCTTCGAAAGAGCTTAGGGAATCAGTCGCTAATTGCCTGCACATGACTCAAAACCTCCCAGGCATCCTGAACGACAACACGCTCGTTCCTGCCATCCGTGACGTTCTCTTAAAATACGAAACCGATAAACAGGGTAAGGAGAAAGCAAAAGAATTCGCAAACGACTATTGCGTCGATGGATGTTGGGAACCCATTCTGAACGGAGAATGCGACTGGACATTCCAAATGATCAGTTGCCTCAACATGTTCCAATGTGCCGTAAACCAAGGCGCAGTCCTGGATACCAATGACGGAATGCTCCGTGGAAGCAAATTAAGTTTCCGTTGTCCGCAAGTCCATAGCTATAGCGAATTCAAGGAACGTTTCAAGGAATACATGCAGTTCTTTATCGACCAAGCTGCATTTACCATGTATGACTGCTATACCATGGATGAGTTTGTTACACCATCCCCGCTTTTCT
>CAMZFJ010000373.1 GCA_947306025.1 uncultured Fibrobacter sp. | reverse complement strand
CAATTGCGTTTGGGAACCGCCGCGCTTTCTAGAATTGCAAATGGAACTGCGTCATTTTCTGGAACTGCCGCGCATTTATCTCCGCGTAAAGTGAACGAAGTCTATTACATTGGTCGCGAAACGGGCAAGAATGTTCTTGCAAAATGCGGAATCACTGCTGTCGCGATGGATGCTGAACCCGCCGAGCCGATTGTTGCTGTTTCGTCTGCGAAAGATACGCCAGAAACGTATGCGCAGGCGGTCAAGATTTTGCAGAAGCCGGGTGCTATTTTGCTCGTGCTCAATTCGGATGCGTGGGCTCCGAAAATTCCAGATGAAAACGGTGTGACGGTTCGCGAACCAGTTTCTGGTGCGTTGAGTGAACGTTTGCGTCGTGATTCCGCTTGCGATGCGAATGGGGGAGAAGGCTGTGTGACTTTCTATTTAGGCAAGCCCTTCCCTGCAATTTGGGAACGTGTAAAAGCTTCGCTTCCGGCGGACTCTCGTGTGCTGATGATTGGCGATACGCTCGGAACAGACGTGTATGGCGCAAAAATTGCAGGCTTTGACAGCGCGCTTGTTGTCGGTCGAAATGTGCCTGCGGACGAGCTCGACGCCGACGAAGCCGCGCTTGGAATCAGGCCGGATTGGTATTTGCAGCCCGTCTAATGAATGGAATCCACTGTAATATCATCGGATTTGATTTCCTTATCGTTACATGCGATAAGGACCATCAGAAAAAATAAACAACTTATTTTATTTAGCTTTTGAATCATTTGCATAATCTTGGAGGATTATAAATTTTATTGGACTTCGCTCCATTTGGCGTTATTGCCGATGTTGCGGATTAGTCGGAAACCTCCTAGCAGGCAACTTGTATAATTTGCTGTTCTGTATCCATAATTTACATCTTTCCAGGTTTCTGTTATGTGGTTATTTCCACCTTTGAAACAGGATGGCCCTGCTTTGAGATAGCAAAATGGATTTAATTCTTTAAATAGTACATGTTCCTCTACAAGACCAAAGATATCGTAAAGTCCATAACCATTGGGTTCTAGTTGGCCAACCAATCCTGTGTCATAAAGACCATCGTTTTCGTTGTATGTGAATCTTGCGTATTTTGAAACTTCTTCAAATGTCACGGAAGAGTCTCCCCAGGGGGCTTTGTTTTTTTTATCTCCGCCTCGAGCGAACATCATCCATTCATCATAATAGAGAAGCCTGTAACCATCAGAAGAATAATTTACAGAAACATGTATGTAATCATTCTCTTGTATGGTAAAGTCGCCGTTGCAAATGTCATATACACCTTTAGCACGAATTACTGGTTTTTGTGCATTGGTTGCGGAAAAAGTGTAATATGGCTTTAATCCGTCACGGATACTACGTGCGTTTGCATACTTCATGGCTTGGTATACGGATATTGTATTTGCTGCTGAATCTTGTACTTCACAAATGCCATTGCGCTTGAGTGTTTTTTTTCTAGATATCCATCCATTTTTAAAAAATGCTTCTTCTGTTTGAACTTTATTAGGTATGCTATCCCACATTAGTTGTAAAATTTCACATTGTGTTACAGGACGTTTGTCTACTAAATATGTGCCTGTAACAGAAATGAGCCTTTCTGGATCAGGTTCTCTAAATGTGCGGCATTCCCATGGTGGATTGTTGTAGGTTACATGTCTTTCGTTGTATCCCAAAAGAACTTCTTCATTCTTGAAGTTGAAATATTTCATGCCGATAGCTAGGCTGATTTTATGGGCGCTGTCGGTATCAAAAAATTTCACATTTATCGTGTCAACACCAATAAGCGTCGGCACTTGAAATGCGAGACATGAATCATTGAGATTTTTGGAGTGTAGCTTAGTTTCCCAAGTGCGAACTTTGCTGTCTAAACAAAGTTTAATGACTTCGTTCTTTTCAACTTCGAACCATGTTTCTGCGCCCAAGGAATCGCGGGCTATGTCAATAGTCCTTTGAATTTGGCTTAAGTCTAGTTTTTGTTGTGTCGGCTTTGCTTCTTGATTTTGCGAATCGTTAGAACATGATGTACATAGAAATATGCACAACGCAAGAATTGATGTAATTGAAAGCGAAATCTTTTTCATACAACGTGAATATAAATTTTTATTCCAACATTTGATAGTAGAATATGTCTGAACTGTTCTTGACGCAAAGAACAATGGCGTCATGGTAGTTTCCCATTAGGCTTTCGTCGCTAGTGAAAAGGACGGGCTTGCCTTGTTCTTTTGTCATTGTCTGGAATACGTGTAATCCGCCTTCGTCGCCATTTCTGTACATCTCGAAATCTACGGGGTTAAAGCCGTACGAATCTGAGTCTTTATTCAAAAGGAATAATCGTACTTTTATTTTATCTACGTTTGTTTTGGAATCCTGGATGGCCCAGATCTTAACGACTCGCGCTAAATCGCTTTGGGCAAGAAAAGAGCGAATTCGGTCTTTTGGAATGTCGTCTATAATCGGAATGGAAGGATATGAAGGAATAACGGAGCCGTTGCCCGAAAGTTTTCCGTAAACGATGTTTAGCGATGTGACTTTAAGATAGCCGTCGAATAAAACGTTTTTGTTGTTCCGTGCAAGAGTTTGTGTGCTTGCAAGTAACGAATCGATTCTGATGTTCGCAACGGAATTTCGCTTAGTGATTATGTATTGAGATTCCGTATTTGACTTGCTTTGTTTGGTTTCGCTTTGTGCTTCGTGAGTACACGCTGCTACGAAAAGCGATAGAAAAACAACGGATAATGTAACAAAAAGTTTTTTCATTTTAACACCCCTTTTTATAACCCTATATAACGGAATATACAAAAGGGTGTTTTGGAAACTACTCTAATGGATGATAAAAGAAATTTTCAATGGGGTGGAGGTCCTTCGACCCTCTTCTCGGGTTCTCGACCCACTTGTATCACTAGTAAAATAAAAAGCCAGGCTTTCGGCCTGACTTTTTATTTTCGAGCGGGAACGGGTTTGTTTGCCCGCAATAATCCTTGCTTGCGCAAGGTTGCGGTCAAACCCTTCGGGCTTGCACTCGCTTCGCTCGTGTCAAGCGCAAAATTTGTCTCTTCGCACTTCGTGCATGAGCCAAATTATGCGAACCCTCTTCTCGGGTTCTCGACCCACTTGTATCACTAGTAAAATAAAAAGCC
>CAMZFJ010000372.1 GCA_947306025.1 uncultured Fibrobacter sp. | reverse complement strand
CCATGGTGGAACGTTAAATCTCAGTGAGGCATCAAAGGTAAAGTTGAGAAATACAAGATTTTTTGATCAAATCATAACTGGTGGCGGAAAAACTTATTTATTGTTGTTGAAAAATAATAATGATGATGATATTAATCTAGATGTTAAAGTGAATGTTGGAAAAAAGGTAGATAGGAGTGTAAATCAAACTGTGTAATTGTCCATTGTTTGATTTCGTGAGTAAAGTTATAAAATTCTAAATCGATCCTCGAACCTTATACATAGTTGCTGAGCGATTAAGGACCAGTTCGCCAAGGGCATGGTCCATTTCTTTTTTATGTTGCGATAAGCCAGATAGACAAGCTTGAGCAGGTGTAAGCTTCCCCATAATTAGGACTGTTCATAACTAGACAAAAGGCAATTCTGCCTGCGTCAAAATGCTACCTTTGGTAGCAAAGGAACAGCCATGAAGAAACTGACTCATTCCGAATCGGAAATCGTCAAAAGCGTAAACGAACTTGAAGCCGGAGTGTCTGCGGACGAAATCTGCAGGCGACTCAATGTTTCCAGAGCCACGCTATATCAATGGAAACGGAAGTACGGCGGTCTTGAGGTTAATCAGCTTAAAAAACTGAAGGAATTCGAAGAAGAAAACGCCAAGCTCAAGAAGATGTACGCCAATCTCGCCCTAGACAACGAGATTCTCCGCGAGGTTATCAAAAAAATCCCTCAACAGAGCATTCTGTCAATTTGTAAAAGATAATTTTCAAAAGTATTTTCCAAAATTGGGAAAGTGCTTCAACAAAAGTTTAAGTGGTTTCCCCAAAATGGGAAAGTGCTTCTACAAAAGTTTAAGTGGTTTCCCAAAAGTGGGAAAGTACTTCTACAAAAGTTTAAGGGGTTTCCCGAAAGTGGGAAAGTGCTTCTACAAAAGTTTAAGAGTATTCCCTTCAGGTAACGTATATTTTCTTTCGCAAATTTTTTTAAGGGCAAAAATAGGATGTCTCAAAAGGGCATCCTATGGATAGCAATGTAATCAAAAAAAACTGATTACATTACCGTTGCGCCCTGCGCTTCTGGATTTCTTCTAGTGGAAAGCCTGAAATAACGGCGATATCTTCGTCTGTCAATTTTGAATTGGCGAACATGGCATCGACCATTTCGAGCTTGGCCTCAGTCTTTCCTTCTTCCTTGCTTTCATGAAGGTCAAATTCGTAAGTCATATACTTGTTCCTTATGAGAGTGTCGGCTTTGTAATAAGATACCTGATCATCGATGGTTTCTGTTTCACGGGAGTCTGCATTCCTTGTCGCAAAATACTTCATGTAAGCTTTTACAACCGGTTTCTCGAACTCCTAGTATTTATTAAATATATAAAAATTCTTAAAGGTACGGTCGCCCAAGGTGATGTTGGAGTCCTCTCTAGCCCTATTTTCGAAGTGGTAAACAGGGAATCCATGGTTAAAAATGTCCTTGGGGGACAGAAAAATGATGTATTGATCTTTAAGATTGGTGTAAAAGCCACCTTTTGAAAGGGCTACTCCATCATCCACGCTTTGGTAGTATCTAGCTCGTTGCGGGAGTTCCTTGGTGTCAACCATTTGACGCCTACGGCGTCAGCGGCTGCACTCGGTCATAAAATTATGCAAGCATAATTTTGCGACGCTCGTTTTGCACGCTACTGCATTTCCAAATCAAGCGGGCTCCTTTATGTTCCGCATCGTAGCTCAAAACCGCCTCTGGGACAGGCGTTTCCAAATGGTCGATTTTGATACCCAGCAGGTGCTCTATGAATGGCTGCGCGATGTGTTTGTTGCTAAAAACGAGCCCGAACATAATCGGGTCGGTGATGTCAAGGTCGTCAAAAGATTTTATGTTCATAATTATACCTCCGTTAAGTTTAGAGGCTCTAATCTACAACGGAAAATTTTCAAAAAGCAAAACTTTGCAAATTTTGCCAACAAACGCTTGCAAAATCACTCATTTTGTCTACTAAAGCTTTACTCGAAAATATTTTCCGAAAAATGGGAAAGTGCTTCTACAAAAGTTTAAGAGTATTCCCTTCATGCCTTGAGTCGAATGCTACTTGACAGAAAAAATCATTAGATAGTATATTTAGTATGAAGAAGGAGTATGTCTATGTCCACTTTTACCAATAGCCCCTTAGTGGCCTATGTTGCATTGTCGCCGAACAAGACGACAATACGCACCCATGCCATCGATACAATAACAATTCATTGCACGGCAGGTCAAATGACCGTAGAACAGCTTGGCGAGTGCTTTGCCAACAAGGCCCGCAAGGCTTCGTCTAATTACGGAATCGGCTTGGATGGTCGTATTGCCATGTTTGTGCCGGAATCGTCCCGCAGCTGGTGCAGCAGCAATGCCGCGAATGATCATCGGGCTATCACCATCGAGGTGTCAAGCGATGCTAAATCGCCATATGCTGTAAATGATGCGGCCTATGCGTCCCTCATTTACCTTGTTGCTGATGTCTGCCGTCGAAACGGTATCGCTAAATTGCGCTGGATGCACAACAAGTCTTTGATAGGGAAGTGTGGCGAAGATGGAAGATTACTGCAAAACCTTACTATGCACAAATGGTTTGCGAACAAAGCCTGTCCGGGAGCTTTTTTAGAAGAGCGCTTGTTCGATATCGTCGCAAAGGTGAATTGCCTGATTTAACACAGAAAATTCCAGCAAAAATAGGGCGGACCTATTGACAACCGTCTCGTGTTTGTGTATATTTAATAGTGAACAAATGTATATCTTCGTACCTTGCAGTTTTCGCTTGTCCGCAAGGAAGGAGTTGAAAATGAACAAAAAAGAGCCTGTTGTGTTGAATTCTGAGGTAGAAATGAGCAAAACGTTGCAGATTCGCAATAGTACCATCGATTTCTTGGTGTTTACCAAGCAGAATTCTCAGGATTCGATAGAAGTGCGCGTCCAGGACGAAAATGTGTGGCTCACGCAGGACGGAATTTCAAGGCTGTTCGATGTCGATAGGTCCGTAGTCACCAAGCACTTAAAGAACGTTTTTGAGACCAACGAGTTGGAAGAAATTTCAGTATGTGCAAAATTTGCACATACTGCCGCCGACGGCAAGACTTACAATACCAAATTCTACAATCTCGATGCGATAATTTCGGTGGGATACCGCGTGAATTCTATCCGCGCA
>CAMZFJ010000371.1 GCA_947306025.1 uncultured Fibrobacter sp. | reverse complement strand
CGCCTAGCGAGGAAAGTTTTCAAGTCACCTCGACTCCGCTTTTAAGAGGCAAGACCGGCATCGTGGCTATCGACACGCTCCCCGTGAACGAATGGGATATCCCTACAAAGCGCAATTCGCTTAAATACGCCATGCTTTTTAGTCTGCTCCCCGGTGGTGGTCAGTATTATACGGAACATTACGTTCGTGGCGGATTTTTGACGGGTATCGAAGGTTTGCTGATTTACGATATCTTTTTTAACAGGTCGTTCCAGAGAGATAGACTCTTGGATCGTGCTCGCCTTTTCCAGGATTCCGTCGGTTATTTTACGTCGAAAATCATGAATGGCCCTCGTGATAGCATCGCCAGGTACCATTCAAAACGCCTTGAATTCCTCGAACGCGTCCGTGCGCAGAGCGACAAGAAAATGGAACAAGAAGACGTTCGCAAGGCCGAAGTCGCCTGGCTTATCGGCATTCACCTTTACGGCATGTTCGACACGTTTGGCATTTGGTACAATAACAACTATCGAAGCACGGAATATCGCGAAATGAAGAAGGCGCTTCTTTGGGCGATTTTGCCAGGTGGCGGTCAAATTTTCAACCGTGATTTTGGCAAGGCCGGGCTTGTCTACATGGGCATTCTGGGCGCAATTGTGAGCGTTTCTACGTCTCAGAACATGGTCCATTATTACCTTGACCGTAAACACTTGGTCGAACAGGAAAATCCGAAGTCCGAGGAATATGACCGCATCAAGGAACGTGTAACATACTACCGCAAAAACCGCAATACTTACATTTGGGGTGGTGTGTTAATTTACTTGTACTCTATCGCCGATGCCGCTGTGGATGCGCTTCTGAGCGATTTCGATAGCCCCTTGCACATGGCGCTCCTCCCGAATTTAGAAGGCGGCGCCCAAGCGGTAATGACTCTAGACTTTTAAAGCGATGAGGTCGCAACCTTTGGTTGCTTTGTGGTCGCTTGCTCATACCTCAGAGCGAGCTTGCGAGCGACCTCGCCGCTCACTGCTCATTTCTCCATCTTAAGCTTGGGCATCGGAATGCCGTCATGAATTTTCGTGAACGTCCCGCGGTAGTGGCCGTCTTCGTTACGGGTAAATTCAAAACGTGACACCATGGCGTAAGAGAACATCCCTTCGACAAAGACCTCGTCCGGTAGTCCGCAACGGGAATGTTGCAGTGCGGCAATTACGCCGGCATGCGTAATGCAAAGGAACTCGCCATCGTCCGGGAGCGTGTCCAAGAACTTTCCGGCGCGTTCGTCAATGTCGTAAAAATTTTCGCCATTGGGGAATCGGTAACCGCGGAGGTCGCTTGTCCAGGCATGCATTTCCGAACGGGGCACAGCGGTCAGCTTTTGCCCTTCCCACGTGCCAAAGTTCAGTTCGATAATTGCAGGTTCTTTTTCGACAGGCAGGCCAAGCAACTTGGATGCTTTATCCGCAAACTTGGTGCAGCGGATCAGCGGACTCGAAAACAATCGTGTCGGCTTTGCGTTAGCTTTGGTAAGAGCTTTGAGCGCCTTGTCGGATTCGTCTTCGAATGTGGAGGAGACGTCGAAGTCCAGTCTCCCGTAGCAAACATCGTTAGGGTTGTAAGGCTTTGTGTGTCGAATTGTCCAAAGAATCATGCCTGCTCGTCATTCCCGCCTCCGAGCGGGAATCTCCTTTAATAAAAAAAGCAACCCTTAGGTTGCAATAAAAAAAGTACTAGGCTACCTGAGCACATAAAGATTCGCAAGTCCGTTGCTGCTTTCGCCCTGGCGAGTTGCCCGCAAATAATCATTGCGCAGGGCCTAGTGGCCGCAAATATAGAATCAAAGCCTTTTTTTTTCAAGGGCCGCTTGTTTTATGTGTAACAAATTTCGTCATATAATACGTCTTCGTTCTAAACCCTTTCAAAAAGTGGTCTAAAATACCCCATTTTTCGTATTTTCTTCGTAACGAATGTTTTACTGTTAAAAAAATGTTACTATATTCAATAATGAGTGTTTGAGGTGTGGATCTTTTTTTGTTGGGGTCTATTATGAAAAAAGGAAATTTGTTTTTGAGAACAGTATTGAGTACTGTCGCGACCGCACTTGGACTTGCTGCTCCGGCCTTAGCTCAGGATGCGTCAGATGAACCCGCCGTTGAACGTGACACTGTGTTGATGGATCCACTCTATTTTGTTGTGGATGGTGCTACCGTTACAGATGAAAACGAAAACCAGCGTCTCTGGAATGAGCTTATGAAATATAAGCTCTGGGGTACTGATTCCGTTATTTTTAATAAAGGTGGCTTTAGAATTGCTGAACCGAGCGGCTATACCGGAACGGCGAAAGGCAAGGTCATGTTCTATAATGGTGGACATACGTTAGGTGGTCCTATCATTTCGGGTAATGATCTTGATTTTGGTTATTATGGTGGTGGTGCTGATGGTGATACTTTGTTGAAAGGGCCTGTACGTGCTGGATGGTTGACGCTTACAAATTGGTATGATGCTCCAAATGCGAAGTATGAGGGCATATATTGCTTTGATGGGCAAATTTATTTCCCTGGTCCAGATCGCTTTACAAATCCCAATAGAAATGAAAATGAACATCGTGAAGGTGATGCTGTTGATGTGACAAAACGTTTTATCACGAACGTTCATAAGGGTGGTGGAAAAATTTATGCAGACTGGGATAAAGATATGCTTGTTCCTGGTACTTCTGATGTAATAGTTCCTGGTTTGCCTGATTTATTCAATAATGATGGCAGCGGTCTTGATGGCCATTTTGAAAATTGCCCTACCGACGATGTTCCTCAACCTGAAAAGAAACTTTCCGTTCCTTTAATGGAAAATATTACGAATTGGGGGCCCGCTATAGATGTTAGTGGAAATTCAGGAAAGATTGTCTTTGTTCATGTCCCTCCCATAACAGATGCGGATTTGAAACAAAGCCCCAAAAAAGTTTGGTATGACAAGTATGTAGAAAATGTTAAGGCCGGTGGATCGAAGGGCGAAATTATTTATATCTTGATGCCTTCGAGTAAACATAATGCGAATAAAAAATCGGGGCGTTTGACCCGTATTTTCTCCAGAGATGGCTTTAATTTTGAAAATTCTGCCAACAATTTGAGAATTCAAGTTGCAATCGTGAATGACAATGCTACTTGGAATAATTCTACCCAAATGT
>CAMZFJ010000370.1 GCA_947306025.1 uncultured Fibrobacter sp. | reverse complement strand
GCCGTACAAGTAAGGCTAGCGGTGGAGCCGAAGAAGGCCCAAGTTTGATTGAACATGGCGGTAAGTATTTCCTCTTTGCTGCTTGGGACAAGTGCTGCCAACAAGGCCCGAATATTGAACAGACTACATACAAAACCGCTTATGGCCGTGCTGACAAGGTAACGGGACCGTACAAAGATCGCGCTGGCTACGACATGGCAAGTGGCGGTGGCACGATTCTTTTGGAACGCTATGGCCGCTATGTGGGCCCCGGCGGCGGCGAAGCTTTCCAGGACTTGAACCGTGTGCGCTTTGTGCATCATTATTACGATTTGAATGGCGATAAGTACAACCACATCCACATTCGCGATGTCGTCTTCACCGATGACAACTGGGTCGAAATGGGCCAGCCGTTCCTCGGGCGTTATTTGAGTGCCGAAGTCGAACATGGCGCTTTGACGCGTGCTGTTTCGGGCGATCTCGCCATTACCCGCAGCAATACGGCTTCGAATGGCGAATACCTCGCTTACATCAACACGGCGGGTTCCAAGATTCGTTTGCCGATGAACATTATGCAGGCGGGTGATTACTTGCTGCGTTACCGCTACGCCAACGGTGGTGAAGGCGATGCTACGCACAAGGTAACGATTAATGGTAAATACCAAACTGTTACACTTCCGCCGACAGGTTCTTGGGGCACGTTCCCTGAAAAGTCTGTCGTAATGATTCCGGCAACGCTCAAGCGCGGTGGCAACTTCATTGATATCGAACCGCAGCCGAACGGTTTCTTCTCGGAACTCGACCGCATCGACTTTTTGCGTGTGATTCGCGATATGATTCCCGCCAATGGATTTGATAACGGCATTCGCGTGCGCCTTACCGATAAAGATGAGCTTGCGATTAAGGACGGCGGTTACGCTATTTTTGAAAACATCGTGACGGATTCTATCAAGAGCGAAACGGTTTCTGTTCAAGTCAAAAATGCCACTTCTGGAAAGCTTTCCATTCGCGATGGCAAAAAAGACGGAACGGTCCTTTCAGAATGTGACCTTTCGACCGCAAAGTCCGCTGCAAACGGCTGGTCCGAAGCTTCTTGCTCGAATCTCAAGAGCAAGAGCGGCATCAAGGACTTTTACCTGACGGCATCTAACATTTCGGGTGAAGCTCTTGTCGGGAACATTATGTTCAAGTCTAGTGCAGTCTCGTCTAGCTCCGTGGCCGAAATTTCGTCGAGTTCTGCTATTGATGCTGAATCTAGCAGCAGCGCTGGTCCTGTTGCGCTTCCTATGCAACCGCGTGCATTGGTTAGGTACAACGTATCTAGACTTCAAGACGGTTACCGCGTGCAATTCGCTGAATCCGGCAACCATCGCGTTTACCTCTTGAATTCCATGGGGCAGGTTGTTTCAGCGAAAAACGTCAACGGCACCGAAGTGGAATTCCGCAATTTGCCGAAAGGCCGTTACATCGTTAAAACGATATTTTAGCACTTATTATGAAGATCCTCGATAAATTTATTGTCAATGATGATTATATTTTGAGATAAAGGAGGATCTTAATATGAAAAAAATTGTTGTTTGCGGTGCGATTCTGTCGCTTATGCTTTGGGCTTGCGATGATTCGGTGTCAAATCCCGCATTGTCTACTGCCGGAGGCTCAAGTTCTGCGATAAGTTCATCATCAGAAAGTACTACTTCTGAAAATTCCACTTCCGAAAATCCGTCTTCGGCTGCTGCGGATGAACAGGAATCATCTTCTAACGAAACGCAAAAGTCTTCGTCGTCAAGAGGGCCCTTGTTTAGCAGCTCTAGTTGGAATAATCCGGGTTATGACGTTTGTTGCCCAGATACGCTCTATATTGAAAACGGTGACTCGACTTATCATCAACGTAAACCGAATTGTGTTCCGTATCCGCCAATGATTATGACATATCAGTGCGTACCGCCGGTTGTTGTCAATAAGGATTCTTTGAAAGCGCTAAGCAGTAGTAGCTCATCGGTGAATGCTGATCCGCGTGCAAAATGCATTGTTGCAACGGATATTGTAAAGTATGGGTATTCTAAATATTTGAAAAAGTTTTTCTTGCATGAAACTCAAAATGGTGATTGCCAAATTGAAATTCCCTTTGCGCAAGATTTGTGTGAGGTTGATGCTGATATATCGTTTAAGCACTCTGGAGATACTTTGTCTGTGGAATACGCCAACGTTCGTTCAGAAACAACTTGTACGTGTACGTACAATCATAAATTTGATATCCCCGCCGAATATAAAGATGTGAAATACTTTGTTCTTAATGATGCGGTGTATGAATATTCTTCAGATGATGTAGATATATTTTGGCCATACTAAAACTTAAAGGAGAGGCCTGTATGAATAAATTGAATGTTGTTTGTTCTGCCATTTTATGCGTGCAGGCTTTTGCTGCGGATTGGTACGCTAAGGAAACTCGTTGGGCGGGCCATGACCCGGATATCATCCGTTATGAAGACGGCTATGCGCTTGCGACGACGGACAATCATATGCTCATGCAGTTCTCCGAAGACGCGCTGAACTGGAAAAACGGCGAGCCTGCCATGCCGAAGTTTTCGCAATGGCTTTACAAGTACGCTCCGAACATGATTGACATTTGGGCGCCCGATATTCACTATGTCGGTGGCGAATACCGCATGTACTATTGCGGTTCCGAGATGGGTATCCGCTCGTCGGGTATGGGCTTTATGTCAAGTAAGGAAATCGACCCGACAAAACCTGGCTACGGCTGGACGGACCAAGGCGAAGTGATTCACACGGTCAAGAGCGACGCTTACAACGCTATTGACGCAGCTGTGCTCAAGGACCTGGATGGAAAAGTCTGGATGGCTTTCGGTTCGTGGGGCACTGGCATCCACATCATCGAGCTGGACGAAAAAACGGGCAAGGTGAAGAACGGCGCCAAGATGCAGAACATCGCGAACCGCGGTGGCGCTGGCGTCGAAGGCGCAAGCCTCATCGAACACAATGGCAAGTACTTCCTCTTTACCGCTTGGGACAACTGCTGCAAGAAAGGCGCAGACCTCGAAAACAATTCTTACAAGACGACCGTCGGACGTTCTAACCGCATTGATGGCGGCTATGTAGACCGCAGTGGTAAGGCTTTGCTCGATGGGGGAGGAACGATTCTTCTCAACCGTTACGGTCGCTATTACGGCCCGGCAGG
>CAMZFJ010000369.1 GCA_947306025.1 uncultured Fibrobacter sp. | reverse complement strand
TCAATGACGTTGTTTGCAAGACCGACGGTGAACTCTGCATAATCTTCGTCATCAAAAGCATTACGGGTGGAGTCTGGCAAATAAGCCTTGATAATTTCGGAGGCGCTTTCCGGTGACGATTTAATGGCTTCTGCAGCTGAGGCTATATCGTTGAGGAATGGCTTAAGGCTATCGCCAAGTTCGTTCAGCGTATTGAGGTTTATCATCATGCCGTCATCGTTTGCCGAAATTATGGATGTGAGTTGCGCATGTAGTCCTCTAATGCGGAGTGCCGCCTTGGAAAGCTGGAGAATTGTGTAGCTATCGGCAATGTCTTTGAATCGGATTTTTTTGTCGGTTTTATCCGTTGTGTCAAGAACGATGAACTTGTTGAGAAAAATCATGACGGAATCGATTCCTCTCGAAATGGAATCTGCTTTTGCATCGCTCATATCGAGGAATCCGTTGGAGCTCCTGCCATTTTTCTCGGTCTTTTGTGCGTAAGAAGCGAGCTCGAATACATTAAGCCCTTCTTGCATTTTTAGGACGGATTTACTGAGGCCAACCCATGCTTCGGAATTGCCTGAGTCTGCACGGATGGCTTTGTTAAAATATTTGCGTGCGGCATCGTAGTTTGACTTTTGGTATTCCAAGTAGCCATCGAGAGTAAGCGCTTCTGTGTCATCGTTTTCTGCGTCGCGGCTACCAGTCGGGTGGAACAGATTACAACCGGCAATGCCTAAAGACAAAATGAGGGCTGCAAAACACATCCATTTGCCATGCGAAGTTTTTCTCATACTGCCATTCCTGAAGAATATCTTTTTATTACTCCATACATTAAAATAACATCATTCTTATAAAAATGAATATCTTGCTTTTTTTTATTGTCGCTTTTTACGGTATTCTCGTAAAAAAATATATTTGCGCTCGATGAATGCTTATAAAGAGTATTTTCCGACCAAGGCTTACCGCATTGCAGAAATGCGTCTTTCCTCCCTGCTCAGGGTCGAAAGGGATCGTCTAGATTCCATTGCGGCGTCTTTGGGGCGTGAGTCGGCTATTGGCCCCGATAACTTGCGGGAACAGTTGCCCGAAATACTCAAGTTCACTGAGGCATATCATGCCGCTTACGACCAGTATCTAAAGGCTGTGCTTGTCCAGCAACCTCGACCTATCCAGTGCAGGCCCGCTTGCGGAAATTGTTGCCACCACTACCCGATGTCGGTGGAACCTTTTGAACTGATTTTCATGTACAGCGAACTGCGCAAGAGGGACGACCTCTTGTCTTTGATGGAGTCGTGCCAAATGCGTTCGGACAAGTTCGAGTCGCTTTTTGAATCGCGCAAGAGCGAAGGGCTATCCGAAGATGATGCCGAAGACAAGGCGCTCCACGATTATTTCTCGTGGTGGAAATCTTGCCCGTTCTCCGATGGCAAGGGCGATTGCTCGGTCTACCCGTTGCGGACGGTCTCCTGTCGCATGTACTTTAGCGAAACGGATCCCGCGTATTGCACGCCGGATATGCTTCAGACCGAAAAGAACGATAGCTATATAGTTTATATGCCAGATGTCGTCGAAGATGCCGTTTACGGGATCTCGGAACATTATGCGGCGCTCGATTTGCCGGAGAGCTTTTTTGGCGGACTCCTGGCGCTGAACGGCTATGAAGGAGTCTTGGGCGCGTGAATCTGAATGATGGACAATTGGACTTGTTCGGATTTGTCCCGGCAGAAACAACGCCTGAAGTCAAGGCTCCGTCGCCGGACTGCTCCCAGAATGGGCTTGTCCATTTTAAGTATAATCCGTTGATGAAGAAGAGCATCCGCTGTAAAGGCGGGTTCTTGTTCGGGCACCCGGAAGTTTTGCTGCCCGCTTATATGAAGGCTCCGGAGTTTGCGGCTGCTCGTGAACTCGCTGCTGAATGGGCCGAACATGCGGTGCGCCGCAAGACGCAGAAGAATAAGGCTGTCATCAAGGATTTGGTAAGCCGCTTCTGGCAGGCTGTCGATCAGATTTTTTCAGATAAAGGCGAAGCGCCTCTAGCAAGCAAGGGTCGTTTGCCGCCGATTCGCCCGCAAGGAGTGCATCACAATTTGACGGATGTGCTTGCCGCAATCAACAACACCTATTTTGACGGAACGCTTACTTGCCATATCACTTGGAGCAACCGCGTGGGCGGGCTCAGTTTCCATTCTGTACGCAAGGATCCGGTGACGGGCGAAGACTTTCACCTTATTAGCATTAGCCGTGGGTACGACGCTGCGAATTGTCCTTTATATGCAATTGCAGGTGTCGTTTATCACGAATGTCTGCATATCGTGATCCCTGTCGAGGAACGCCAAGGGCGCCGCATTGTTCATGGGCGCGAGTTCCGCCAGCGCGAAAAACGCTACATCTATTACGATGAATGGATCAAGTGGCACAAGGAAGTTTTGCCGCGCAACATCCGCGCCATGCGACATCATAGGGATATTTAGTTTAGAGTCACAAGTTACTAGTTACTGAGGCGACTGCGTCGCAGTTCTGAGTTCTAAGTTACTAGTTACTAGATTGCATTAAACAAGATGCTTCTTGCCTCTTAAGTCTTCTATTAACTAGTAACTAAGCTCTGCCAACTAAGTTCTACCATCTAGTTAAAGATACTCTGTATATTCTGGAAGAGTTTCGACAGCATTCCGGTTGAGTCTCCGAATTTTTCTAGGGCGTGCTGCGGTGTGTGTACGACAATCACGGATTCGTTTTTGTCGTAAGGAATCGAGAAGTCGATGGAATTGCTGCGTTCTTCGGTGATGCTCATCGCTGCAATGCAGAGGTCCGTCTTTTCGTTCACGAGTGACGGAATCAAAACGTCGAAGTTCATGTCGGCAAATTTGATGTACTTGTTGAGCATCTTGCCAATCGTGTACATGATGTCGATGTCGATTCCCGAAAGTTCACCCCACTGGTAAAATTCATAAGGAGCGTAGAGCGCTTCGGTCCCGACAACTAGCGTATCGCTTCCGACCCAGTCTTGCTGCATAACTCTAACAGCGGACCTGTTTTTAGACCATTTATCCTTGATTCGTTGGATTTCGCCTTTCTTTTCTAGAATCCTGATGCAAGAATCGATGCTTGTTTTGAGGGGATTGTTTTTCCTCATGGCAATCCCAAATTCATCCTTGCTCAAGCGGTCTTTCAAAATGGAAAATTCTGAATGGTGC
>CAMZFJ010000368.1 GCA_947306025.1 uncultured Fibrobacter sp. | reverse complement strand
AAATAGTATTCATAATTCAACATAATCGGTAAAAAGGGGAACTGAGTAATTTCTGTTTTCTTCGGAGGAGTCTTTTTCGTATCGTAGAAGGTATAGAACATGTTTTCGTGATTGGTCAAGTTGATAATCGTCCAGCTAAAATTCCACTTGCCTTCGCGGCCAATATCAATCGCCTTCAAGTCCACGCGGAAGTAGTCTGTTTGGCGGCCCGCATTGCGGCTTCCCGGAAGCACGACAATTTCATCTGAATATCTTTGGTGCCCCAAATCCTGGGAAACATAATATCCTTTGTATTCGCTAATTGGCATACCCGACGAATATTTTAGCGCAAGCGACGAACGGAAATAGCGACCTTTTTTCTTGTGTTTCCAAAGGGCATCTTCACCACCCTTCCAATTAATACCAAGATCCAGCTTTAACGCATACGGCTGATGCCAACTCGGGAAATAAGCCTTTGTGCCATCATTTGTTCGCGCCACGCTAAGGCTCTGGCTCCAGTTGATTCCACCAAACCACCAACCTTTATCTTTGCGGAGTGAAAGTTCGTAACCCAAAGAATAACCATCCGCCGTACCAAAGCCATCGGCGACTACAAAATCATCCGACGCCGTTTCTTCATTACTGTCAAGAACAGCCTTAAACGTGATCAAATCATTTTGCGTCTTGTAATAAACGCCTGCTGTAAAATCGTAGCCTTCAAAGAGATCGCGTTGGCTGTATTCCGCAGCAAAGAGCCATGACGATGACGGTTTTGTTTGTTTTCCCTTTGTTGTTGTCGTTGCCGGGTAATAGAATTCGTTCAACGTTTCTTGGTCTGTATAGACAATCGAATTCAAGTATTGCAGGTAGTAACCACCATAAAGTTCCAGCGACTTTGTATCATCGAGATTGATGCTCAGCGATGCACGCGGTTCCACACCGAAATGTTTCGCAGCCGTTTGATAATTGAAACGCAAGCCATATTGCAACAAGTAATCGGGATTTATTTTCCATGCATCTTGCACATAAGCGACATGATGGAACGTTTTTTGAATATCCTTGATGCTAATCGAGGCCATCGATTCTTGATAACGTTCATAATCATATTCCAGTTCATAGCCCAAAGTGACCGTATGGTTGTCAATGCCGCGATAATTCAACCACTGCTTACCCGCAAAGGTGTAAAGCAACATTTCAATGGACATGAGGTCGCTCACCTTCATTGTCTGGTAGAATTTACTGTAAGCGAGCGTCGCATTGTAATCCCAATCGCCATTAATGCGGTGATAGAATCCAAGCGGTATTGCAACGTTTCCCCAGTCCATGTAAAGCGGGTCAAATTCCAAGCGGTCCTTGCCTATGTAATAGCTGAACTTGAGGCGGGTATCTTTAGAAAAGTCGTACATGAATGTACCCTGCAAGTCCGTAAATTCATAGTCGAGGTCGAGATCCAAGAGCCCAATCGCATTGCACAAATCAAGAATGTAGCCGATGTAAGTCGTGCGCCCTGCAAGCACCCAACGCGCCGGGCCCTTATGGCCTTCAGTATGGAGTTGCGCCGCGAACGTACTGATTTTAATGCTAGACTTGCTGAACCATTCTTCCACAGAATCTTGACCGCCTGCACGACCGTCCATCTTGAGCACGGAACTCAAGCGGTTGCCATACTGCGCCGGGAAACCGCTCTTGTAGAACTGCACATCGTCAATTCCTTCGACGAGGAACGTGCTGAAAAGTCCAAAGAAATGCACCGGAGAATAAACGACCGCATTATCGAACAGGAACAAGTTCTGGTCGGCAGCACCGCCGCGCACGTAAATCTTGGAACTGAAATCGGAACTCGCAACAACGCCCGGAAGCGCCTGGATGCTCTTGATGACGTCTGCTTCTGCAAGGCCCGGCATGCGCTTGATCGATTTTGCGCTCACCACGGATTCACCCGGCTTGCGCTTCGGACGACGGCGCAACTGCACCACGACTTTCTTGAGTTCTGTAATTTTGGAGTTCGTGCTCCCCGCCGCAAGGAGCGCTTCGACGTCGACACTTTTCGCGCTGTCCCGTGCAGATTCTACATCGGGGCGTTGCGGGGTGTCCCCGCTAGAAGGGGTAGCGGGAGCCGCCTGCGCGGCGGACGCGAGGGGAGAGCCCTCCCCACCATTGTTTTCACTTGAGACAACGCTTTCTGGACCAAGCGTCATGCTGAACGTGCTATCGTTCCCGAGGTAAATAAGCTCATAGCATTTTTCCTTTTCGGCGCCCGCCGTATCAGAATTCGTGACGCACACGTTCCAAAGCGTATCTTCTGGCAAAACAGCGCTAAACGGCGTACCTACAGTCGTCTGCAACGCCTCACCGGTTTCAAGAATTTCGACATTCAGCTTTTCGCCCGCCGCAAAAGACGCATCTTGAACAATTCCATTAAAGACAATGCTATCGCGAGCCGAAGCAAACGCGACCGCGATTAAAACAGAAACAACAATTCTCAACATAAATTTCATTACGTTCTCAATTCCTTACCCCTATGGAACACCTTAAGGTACAAAAAGTGTTACCACATAATTCAAAAATTTATCTTTTTTAGGTTATTGAACATTTAAGCACGGCCCAACATTTCACTCAAAGACATCAATAAAAAAGGAATCCGGCAAAAATCATGCTACGGATTCCCGAGTTTGTATTATATAGAACTTAATGGCGTCAAGCAAACCTTTGTACTTATTAGAATCTACCGAAGGTAAGGCCTGCGTAGAATCCCGGCCACCAACGACCCTTGTGACTCTTGTAACTGACATCATCATGGTAATCGCCCAGTGGCTTGAGGAAAAGCTTGTTCAAATAGCCTTCACTCGTCAAGTTCAGCGTACCGCCCACCGAGATGCCAAAGAACGGAACAACCTGATAGACATAGCCTACGCGTCCACGGTGATGGTATCCAGACTTCCAATCGCCTTCATCCGCGCTAAATTTATCGTAGACATTGAAGAACGTGTATTCCAGTTCCCAATGGCTTCCGTACTTCCCGAACTGGGTACCGATACCCACACCGTGTTCATAGAACTTTTCGAATTCCTTAAAGATATGCCCTTTCTTGAAGAACGCCGCCCATTCGATATTCGTATAGAAATAAGCAGTACCTAAATGAAAGGATCCACCAAGCGCGCCCATTTCGTTCAAGTAGGGGGTTGCGCTCCACACGCCGTT
>CAMZFJ010000367.1 GCA_947306025.1 uncultured Fibrobacter sp. | reverse complement strand
TCATAAACTCAAATCCATTACAAATGATTTCGCTGCATAATATAAAAAATCATTTGTAACGATTTGACGTTCAAGCATCAAACTGCTTTATTTCGAAGCTTAGGCTTAGCGGAAGATTCCGGACTATTCGAAACAATAATTTCGGAACGAGTTTCATGGCTTGCAGAATCGTAAACGACCTTGCCAACGCAAATCACATTAATAATCTTACCATCCTTGCGTTTGAGGCGGTGTTCGCAATACGCAATGGGCTTTTTCGCAAGCGCTTCGGAGACAAAGCAAAGGTATTCCGTGACGTCTTCTTCCGGAATCAAATCCTGCTGTTCCATCGTTCTTTCCTTGATGTCATCCCAAGAATAGCCTGTCAACATTTCAAAATTATCATCGATCTTGATAATCTCGTTGCGCGAGTTCAATACATAATGGCTATACACCACCGCATGGACATTATGTTCTGTCCCGTTAAATTTAGACTTCATCGCCCTGCTCTTTTCGGCCACAACATCAGCCGGCATTCTCACCTTTTCTTCGTCAGGGATAACGTTTCCGACCATGTTGCGGCAAATCGGCACAAACTCCTTGACCAGCATCGGGTCAAACTGCGTTCCAGAACAACGTTCCAACTCGGCTACAGCCTCGTCTACAGACTTTGCGGCCCTGTAAGAACGATTGCTCACCATCGCATCGAACGCATCGACAACGCTAATAATTCTAGAAAGCAGCGGGATTTCTTCTTGCCTGAGTCCGTCCGGATAGCCTTTGCCGTCCCAACGTTCGTGGTGGTGCAGAATCATGTCGGAGATTTCGTTCAAGCCCTTAGAACTCTTTGCAATTTGGTAGCCCTTGTGCACGTGAGTCTTGATGTAGTTCCATTCTTCGTCGGTTAGCTTACCCGGCTTGTTCAAGATATCGAGCGGCACACCGATTTTACCGATATCATGCAGCAAGCAAAGGAGCGAAAGGCTGCTTTGTTGTTTATCGGTGAGCCCAATGCGTTTTCCGAGAGCAGCGCCCATGCGCTGGGTACGGCGGACATGCGCTTCGGTATCGCTATCGCATTCTTGCAAAGCCCTTTCGAGCGAAGTCAAAAGTTCAGAATGCGCAGACCCCTTATCCATCAATTTTTTCTGGTTCAACGTTTGTCTTGCAGAACTAATGACATCAACGATATTCGAATCCGGCGACGAAAGTTCATCCACGGCATACAGGAACTTGCTATTCACCAGAGGCTTTATTTGCTTCATGATTTTTTCAATTTTGCTGAGTTCCATTTGGGCGCAAAGAACCACAAGCTTCGCATCTTCGCCACGTACAAAATAAGAATCCTGCGGGAAATATTTTTTGAGAGCCGAAGCCAAATCGCGCAACAGACCATCGCCAAAATTACGTCCATTTGCACTGTTCAAGCTAGAAAGATTGTTCAAATCGCAGAGAACCACAGTCATCGGGTACGTTAATTCCGTCGATTCCTTTTCGATAAAGACCTTGAAACTTTCCCAGCTGCGGAACCCCGTCACCAAATCCGTTTTCATCACCGTATCGGAGAATACGAATAAATTTCCAATCGGTCGCTTATCACTTTCTTTAATTTGGCTGTAGTCGCAACACATTGCTTTTCCGCCTTGAGCAACATAAAATTGCATTGAACTAGCATCGGAGGAATCCACAAGATTTATTTTGAGTGTTTTGAGGAAAGCTTCTTGACGCAGCGTTTCACGGAACTTTATACCGGCAAGGAGCTTTTCGGCTTTTGTATTGTGGAAAATCAAGGCCCCCTTGAAATCAAACAAGACTATCCCCTGTTCGATATTTTCAAACACATTGTCCTTGAAATAATTCAAGATATCCATTACCGCATACCGGCAAGACAAATATGCACAAATGGGGAGCCAGCAATAAAAATGAATCGAATATTCAAACGAAAGGTCAACAAACTTGTCTAGCAAGAAATTCAGCATAATGAAAAACGCCACAGAGATGATTATACCCTGATAACGCTTTCGAAATACCTTTGGGGCATACAAGTATCGGTAAAACAACAACCCCATCGAAAAGAAGAACATCAACCGTCCTAGCAGATGATGAAAATAATAGAGAGGTGTCCTGTACGCCATATGGAAATTCATAACGCCCATGCTCGGTTCACACCCCCAAGCCCAGCCACAGAACGGGTTCACAATCCAAATCACCAAATCCAAAATCACAGCCACTAAAAATACCCGGAGCAACAAGCGATTCCAGCGCAACTCAGTCATGTGCGTATAGACATTCACGAATCGCATAAAGAAATACATCGACATCAAGACGCCAATAAAGCAAAGTGACGATAACGTCATGTACGATCCGCGCGTTTCAGCAAAAATTCGACCGAAATAAAAGACAACCGAAAAAATGCCAAAACAGGCACTCATCGCAATCCATTTAAGTTCGCTCTTTTTGGATTTAATCGAAGCAATCCCCACATACAGTGCGGCAGCAATAATAACAAGCGATATCGAAATAAAAGTAATCAGACTTCCATTAGCCATAATGCGCTCCCGAACATTATTAAGTCACTTTAATAGAAAATTAATCTTTTTTTGCGCAATAGGAAAAACGAAAACGCGCAGAATGATATCTGTGCGCCTTATCACTTGCGAAAAAGTTCAAAAACACGCTTTTTAAGGGAAAAAATCACCCGTGAGTAAAGCTTTTGCGTTTCGTATTCAAATTTGCGAGTACAAAAACTACGCAAAATTCATCAAGAAATCGCGGTGAAGTTGCTTGTCGCCGTATTTATCTTCGGTATTTTCTTTGAGGTCTTCGGCAGTGTAGCCGCTTGCAATTTTTTGCAGCCATACCGTGCGCGAAGATTCGTCATAGCTAAAATGGATGCGGAACGTGCGGTAAGCAAGGATTCCCATTTTGGCATTTTCATCCAGCGTCAATCGGCGGCGCGAACTGTCGAAAACGTCTTTTGTGAAATTGCCTCGTGACAACTGGACCTGCGCAAAGCTAAGCAAATCAAAAGTGCTATGTTCGGCAATCCAGCGGTTCTGCGCGGCAAAGTCTTCGGATTCTTCGATGTTCCACAAGTCGCCCACTTGCTCTTCGACCCAGCCCGCCTTTGCATTCGGGAAGGCATCTGCCATCGGAATGTACGGTTTGATATCGAGAATCGGCGTTTCGTTCAAAAGGTCCGCTTCATCTACAAACAACGTAAGT
>CAMZFJ010000366.1 GCA_947306025.1 uncultured Fibrobacter sp. | reverse complement strand
TCACTAAGCACATCTCCGATTCCTTCAATCTTCCCGAAAGTCTCGCGGGCTTTCGTCTCGTTCAGGTCGTTTTGGGTGACCCGTTCGAGGGTGAGACCAATTATAGAATTTTCGGGAATAAAAACAAGGGGTCATGGGCAAAAAAATTCACTTTTTTTCACTTTTTTTGATAAAAACGGGTTCTATCCAGCTTCTACATCATGATATTCACATTCTATTCACCTATTTTTTAAAGCCATAAAATTTCAACAAGGCAGATTTAGCCTTTTGACCCCTATTTTTTATAAAAAATTTTTCGGCGAGCGTTCAAAAAACGACTTTTTCCACCTAATCCAGTCGTTTTAAGACAAATTCCATAGGATTTGCACACGTATCCAAGTCCATTTCGGTGGATTTCACCTGCCAACGGAACCAGGTCAACTGTCTTTTTGCATAGTTTCGTGTCTTTCGCTTTACTTCTTCAAGAACACTCTTTTTTTGAATGCCGTCGTTTGCACACAAAAGTTCTTTATAGCCAAGACTTTGCCATGCCGGAGCATCGAGTGGCACTGTTTTTGCCAGTTCATGAATTTCATCGAGCCAGCCATCGGCCATCATCTGGTCCACACGCGCATCAATCCTTGCATAAAGATTTTCACGAGCGCGGTTTAGCCAAAACACAGGCAAGACTCCAATTCCCCCTTCGCGTTCTTTTTGCCATTCCGAAAGCTTGCGGCCTGTCAACTGATAGACTTCCAAAATGCGAATAATGCGCTGCACATTATTCTCTTCAACCTTTTCCATAGCTTCGGGGTCCACTTCTTTCGCTTTTTTATACAAACTATTACTTCCAAACTTTATAGCATCTTCTTCGAACGATTTTCGAATAGATTCATCAATTTTTGGAATTTGCGGAAGCCCAAGCATTAAAGACTGGAGATAGAGGCCTGTACCGCCAACCATAATATAATTCTGGTCCGGATTTTCAGACAAAAGATTTTTCACATTTGCACAGAAGTCGCCAGCGGAATAAACCTTACGCGGATCGAGGAAATCAATCTGGTGGTGTTTTACCCGATCCATATCTTCAAAAGACGGCTGCGCGGTTCCAATGGCAAAGCCCTTGTATATCTGACGGGAATCTACGCCAATGATTTCGGCGTTAAAGCGTTCCGCCAGTTCCAGTGAAAGGCGAGACTTGCCAACACCAGTAGCTCCAACAAGTGCAAAGAGAATAGGCATGCGCTCAATGTAGTTATATTTATAGGCGTAATGATTAAGCTTAAACACATTGTCGCTCTTTTTTTAGCATCGGGGATTTTTGCCGGTTTAGCATTTTTTTTGAACAACCAAGACAAGGCATATTTCTTTCTCGAAAAAATCGAAGAAACCACAGGCATAAGCCCACCCGATGCCGTAACAATCGTGAACGACACGATCCCCTTCGAAAAAGGATTGCTAGACGAACTGAAAATTATTTCATCGAATTATTCCAAACGTTCCAAGCGTACCATCTGGACTCTAGCTCGCGGAAAGACGATTGTTGTTTACTTGATGCAGGCACAAAGGTTTATTCAAAAACACGGTGGGACAATTCTCATGATGGAAGAATTGAACGACAATCCAAATTCCTACCAATCAGCAAAGGTGGAGATTTTAAGCCCCACTGGCGATTCTCTCCATCTGACACTTCAAGTTTCGGACAATATTTTCATGAAGAATGCTTCGCTGATGTCGATAGCATTCCAGACAACGAGCCTCTCGCAAGAGATTATTGAAAAACTAAACAATCTAGATTTTCCATTTGACTTGCTAGTCCCTCCATTCGGCCTGAATGACGATTTCTACAAAGATCTAAACAAAATAAACAACAAAGAAATTGTTCTATGGCTTGCCATGGAATCGACAAAGTTAAACAAGGTCCACAACAAGCTGCGCCCGCTCCGCATCCACCATACAGAAGAGCAAATTGCAGAAACAATTAACGATGCAAAGGAAATCCTCCCGAACGCAGCCGGAATTGCCACGCGCTATGGCGAACAGGCAGTCAAGCACAAGCAGCTTTTGCAGGCCATTCTAAAACCCGCCGAAAAGAAGGACATGTGGTTTTTGGATCTGTCCATGGAAGAACGTACCGTTGTACCGCAATCCTGCAAGGACTTTGATATTATTTGCAAAATTGCATTCCCTTATAATCCGGACAATAGTTCCGTCGAGGATTATGTTCACCAAAAGCTCAGGGAAGCGCCCAAAAGCGGAACATCCATCATGATACTCCCACTGACAGAACAAAATTTGTCTAAAATTGAGGACATCGCCAAAAAGGCAGCCAAGCAAGGCACGTCCCTCGTTGACTTATCTACTTTATTCAATTCTAAATAGGAGAGCCTATGTCTATCAAACTCGGTGTAAACGTGGACCATATTGCAACAATCCGTGAAGCCCGTAAAGGCAAGGAACCAGACCCAGTCGCCGCCGCCATGATTGCGGAACTCGCCGGCTGCCATGGAATCACCGCTCACCTCCGTGAAGACAAACGACACATCCAGGACCGCGACATCAGGCTCCTTCGCGGAACAGTGACCACAAAGTTGAATCTCGAAATGGCTCCGGCACAGGCTATGGTACAGTTCGCCATCAACCGTCAGCCGGACATGGTTACACTCGTTCCCGAAGTTCATACGGAACTTTCGACCGAAGACGGATTAAACGTTTCCGCAAAGATTGATGAACTTGCAAAATACATCATGACGCTCCGCAACAACGATATCCTCGTGAGCGTGTTCATTGATGCCGAAACCGAACAGGTCAAGGCGGCAAAGAAGGTCGGCGCAAACTTTGTGGAATTCAACACCGGCAAGTACGCCACAGCATTCGAACTCGGTAGCCGCGAAGAAGTCGACCGTGAAATTTCGGCATTGCAAGACATGACCGTTCTCGCCCACAAGTACGGCCTGAACGTTCTCGCCGGACGCGGACTCAACTACAGAAACGTAGAACCCGTTGCAAAAATTGATGGGATTGACGAAATCATCATCGGGCACAGCATCGTAAGCCGTGCAACACTCGTCGGCATGGAACGCGCTGTGAAGGAAATGCTTGAAGCGATAAGGCATTAGCAACTTAGCCCGCTTCGCTCTTAGAACTTAGTTGGCAGAACTTAGAGGGTAGAGCAATGTTCTAAGTTCTAAGTTCTAAGTTCTAAGTTCTAAGTTCTAAGTTCTAAGTTCT
>CAMZFJ010000365.1 GCA_947306025.1 uncultured Fibrobacter sp. | reverse complement strand
CAGGGCTTCCGGCACGGAGTTCAGCGACAAGATGCTCTCTGACCAGGATCTTTCGAATATGCTTTTTGCGGCTATCGGCGTAAACCGACCTGCCGACGGCAAGCTCACTTCGCCGACGGCCCGCAACTTCCAGGAAATCCGCGTGTTCGTGTTCACGAGCAAGGGCGTCTCGGAATACCTGAACAAGGAAAACGCCCTGAAGCAGGTGGCGAAGGGTGACCACAGGGGGCTCGTTGCCGACCGTCAGGATTGGGCGAAGGCGGCCCCGGTCAGCATCCTCATCGTTGCAGACGAGACCAAGTTCGGAAGCAGCGACGCCCGCGCGAAGGTGACGATGGGAACCGATGCGGGCATCGTGAGCGAGAATATTAATTTGTTCTGTGCCGGCATGGGCCTGGTGACCCGCCCGCGCATGACGATGGACGTTCCCGCCATCAAGAAACTTCTCAAGCTTTCGGACTCGCTGGTGCCCTTGCTGAACAATCCCGTCGGCTATGCGAAGTGATTAGGACTGCTCTGTAAAATTTTCTTCCCCCTCTTGCCAACTCTGGCACATATACTACATTTCAGTTGCGGTTCCTAATAGTGTAGGCTCCGAAAGGCATTTGATGATTATCAAATGTTTTTCTTTTTTTCAAAGGAGCTACTATGGTAAAACAAACATTTCACGATGTATATGTTTTCATCAATGGCATTACGAGTGTATGCAAGGATTCTGCCATTATTGAAGAAAAGACTCTAGCCCACTTTGGGGACGAGTATAAGCGAATTGTGCGGTACATTTTGATGATGAAATTTCAAAAGTTTTCTGCAAAACAATTTGCAGAGGCTTTGGTTCCTCGCGATTATTTAGATGGCCTCTATGATGTAGAAAGAGAATGTGCCAAGAGAAACGGCTTAACTGTTGTTTACGGCTATTCGGATGATTTGATGGAACTTGATGGAGCAATTCGTGCCGAAGGAAATTGCTTTAAGGGTGGAGCTTTTCATTTGAAACGGGACAAGGGTAAATGGAAACTCGTGGATGGAATTGGTAAGCGCAATAACATTACTGCGATGTGGTATGATAGTGCTGCTATTAACGATGACGGTGAAAGAATCCCGTGGACATACAATACCGACATTCCCTTCGAAAAGTTTAATATGACAAATGGCGGGGACCCGTATTGTGAGGGCTTTGTGTTTGAAGTGAAAGATTTAAAGATATAGAAAAGATTATACATAGTGCTCTTAATCATAAAAACTAGTGGATTAGACTGCGCAAATTGCGAATTGACGGAGGTTGCATGTCAATGCCTATAGATGTCGAGACCCTGTTGAACAGGCTGCGTATCGAAAGTGAGCGGATAGAATTTAAGAGAGGGTGGAACCCGGCGGGAATCTACCGCACGATTTGTGCATTTGCCAACGATTTTGATAATCTAGGTGGTGGGTATATTCTTGTCGGCGTAGAACAAGATGAAAGGGGTGTAGCAAAACGGCCTATTGTAGGAATAGTAGACAGTGATATTGATGGCGTCTTGAAGGATATGGTTGCGTATAACAACAAGTTTGACCCATTTTACCAGCCAAGGACATTCGTCGAATCTATCGATGGGAAAAAGGTACTCGTAATATGGGTTCCCAGTGGGGCGTATAGGCCTTATGCAGTACCGACCGACATAACGGTCAAGGGAAAATGCGAAAAGGCGTATTACATACGTTCGGGAACAAGTTCTGTTGTTGCGAAGGGGAAATCGCTAGACCAGTTGCGTGATATGGCAAATCGCACGCCCTTCGATGAACGGCCCAACCCAAGTATTGGCCTGACCGATATCTCGATGGTGTTGTTACGCGATTATTTGGCAAAAGTGAATAGTAAATTGGAACAGGATTTATTTAAGCAGCCGCTTGAACAGACACTTGAGCAGATGGATTTGATGACCGGACCGACCGAAAACAGGATGCTCAAGAACGTGGCCGCAATGATGTTCTGCGAAACCCCTGAAAAGTTTTTTAAGTATATGCAGGTGGATGTGGTCGTTTTTCCGGAAGGCCGAATAAGGAATCCGCAACGTTTTACCGAAAAGACGTTCAAGGGGAGTGGGCCCCAGCTGATAAAGCAGACAATGGATTACCTGCGCACAAATATTCTATTTGAAACAGTACAGAAAGTGGCTGGCCGCGCGGAGGCCAAGCGTTTTTGGAACTATCCTTACGAGGCTTTGGAAGAGGCTGTCGTGAATTCGCTTTACCATAGGGATTACAGCCTGTATGAACCGGTGGAAATTTCTATTGAGCCCGACGGAATTGACATCTTGAATTGCCCTGGCCCGGATCACAGTATTCCGATGTCGGCAATTGAGAAGGGTGACTATCTTAAAAGCAGGTGTCCCAACCATCCAGGAAAAGCTTGCCAATAATGGTTCTCCGCGTGCGACATTTGAAACCACGGAGGACAGGCTATCGATTTTGATTCATATTCCCGTACACGAAGGCTGCGGGGATGTTGTGGAGATGAATGGTGACAAAATGGCAAAAAAATACGAAATGTCCAATAAGATGTCCAATAAAGATCAGGATCGTTTAAAGGCACTTGTGAATTATTTGGATACGAATGGTTTTATTGCAAAATCTGAAGCAGCAAAAATTCTGGGTGTTGAAGATAAAACAGCTCAAAGGCTTTTGGTTAAAGCGGTTAAGTTAGGCGTTCTAGTTTCGGAGGGTTACAGAAAATCAACGGTTTATAAGTTAAAGTAGGCGAAATAGCCCAATTATTGCCCCATATTGTTGATGCCGATGAAATAGTTTTATTTCTTCCTCATCTTCCCGCCGGCGATAACCACCAACAACTCACGCCTTACGCTTTTAAAAACCGAATTCAAAAATGCCCCGCTCGATGGCGGGGCGTTTTTGCATAGGCTTCTCTTTAAATCTTTATTCTAATCTTCTTCTGCTTATAAATCGATTGTCCACCGTTGCAGATGTAGGCGACTGTGCAGACGATGAAGAATGCGGGGAGGCAATCGAATCCGAAGATTTCGCCGGCGATGAGGATGGGGGCCCAAAGTGTGTTGCTTGCACTTGCGAACACGGCGGCAAAGCCGAGGGCTGCGGCGAGCGGGAGCGGGACACCGAACATTCCTGCGACGAAGATTCCGAATGTGGCGCCGATGGCGAAAAGCGGGGTGACTACACCTCCGATGAATCCGGCGGAGAGTGTGAGAATCGTGACGGCGAACTT
>CAMZFJ010000364.1 GCA_947306025.1 uncultured Fibrobacter sp. | reverse complement strand
GGTCAAAATCAGCATTGTCGCGGTTCATTTGCCTTGCAAGCATGAGCTTCGCGACCGAGATTCCATTTTCAAGTTTCAGACGATTGCTTTGCAGCTTTTTCTTTTCGAGTTCAACACGAAGCAAATCATTTTTCACAGCGACCCCCGCTTCTACAGCAACTTGGACATCGCTATAAATTCCATCCACCTGTTTTTCGGCTTCGGCAAGCGTTTTCAACTTTTCCTTAAGCGAAACAATGAGCCAGTAATAGGTCTCCGTATTCTTGCGGATTTCTGTTTCGGCAAGAGTCTCTTGCAACTTCGCAGCACGAGTTCCAATTTTGGCAAGCTGATTGCCGTTATAAATTTGCCCGCCCACAAAAATCGGCTGAATCAAAGTCAAATGCCCGATAATACCTTTATCGACCATTCCCATATTAAATGTCGTCGGAAGCCCCGCCAACATAGAAGGGTCTATCCCCGCCTGCATCATAGCGGGTGCAACTTGTTGCCCCAAGCCCTCCATTTCTTTGGAGAAGTCCATTTTTTGTTTCACCAAGAAATCGTTTGCGATAAAGGCAAAGCCACCGGCAAACACTTTCGGGAAATACGCCGGGAAGGCACTTCCTTCAGTTTCTTCGGCCATTTGGCGATTCACTTTTGCACTCTTCAAAGTCGCATTATTTTCGCGTGCAACACGCAAGCAATCATCAAGCGTAAAAACATCCGCCGCAAATGAAGCGGAAACGCTTAACGCAAAAGCAAGAATTATGTTATTCAATTTATTCATATTATAAAACTCCCTGGATTCCCTCCCTCGCTACGCTCGGTCGAGGATGACACAATTACCCTTCCTACTTCCTACCGCCTACTGTCTACTAATCACTTTTCTGCGTCTAAACTTCATACAACTTACACCCCAATAAGCAACGGGCAGCACAGTCAAAATCAAGCACATCGTCACAAGCGTTCCCCAGAAAATGATGATGGCCATAGGCACCCACAGACCATCTCCACTCACCATCATAGGTAAGACTCCCGCAGAAGCCGCCGCCGAAGTCAGGAATATCGGACGCATACGCCTAAGTGCCGAATTGTATATGGCATTTTTGGGACTCAAATGTTCCTTGCGCTTCAATTCCTCAGCATAATCAATCATGATAATTCCATTACGCACCATAATTCCAAACAAGCTCACCATGCCAAGGACGCCCGTAATCGTGAAATCCATATCCGTAATCCACATGGCAACACCCGTCCCGAAAATAGAAAGCGAAAGCAACGAGAACAACGTGAACGCGATACGAATTTTTCGGAAGTGCCATACCATGATAAAGAACATCATAGCAACAGCCACGACGAGACCTTTAAGGAGTCCAGGGAGCGTTTCGATAACAGAGGCCGCTTCGCCGCCAAGCTCCAATTTAACACCTTCGCTAGCAGTCAACTTTTTCAGCGATTCAAAATGTTTTAAAGCAAGGTCATTCGCACTGACATTCTGCGAAACTTCGGCAGAAATCGTCACCGTCGGGAGACCATTCCTTCTATCGCGCGCGCCCTCGTTGAATACAGGCGAGAATTTTGCAATCTGACGGAGCGGCGCATTAGAAAGTCCGCCATAAGTTGCGATTTGTTCATTTTCAAGATTCGAAAAACTTGCAGAATCAGCATGCGTTCCCTTAAGCACTACAGGAACATTTCTATTGCCTTCCCAAAGAGTTGCAATCGGGAATCCGGCATTGTAGCGAGAAGCAAGCATCGTCTCGACAGAAAACTGGTTCACCCCAAGTTTCGAAGCATTTTCGTCAAGCGAAACTTTAATGCCGCTCAAAGGTTCTCCATAGGAACTGCGAACAAGATAAACACCTGGGAGACCCCGCAAATAATTTTTCACCTTTTCGCTTGCAACTTTACGATTTTCATCCGTTCCATCGGAGATTCTAATTTCTATTGGCGATGCGGCATCGCTAAAGCTGAGCTGTTTAAAGCGCACAAATACATTTGCAAAATGATCTACATATTTTTCCGAATACTCCTTGATAATCTCTTCTGTAGCATGAGCACTTTCGGTATTTACGATAAACTGCGCAAAATTTTCACCCGCAAATTGCGGTGCATAAGTCATATGAAAACGCGGCGAAGACATTCCCTTGAATGTTGTAATGTAAGTGACTCTCGGATCCTTTTCCAAGATACGCTTCATGCTGTCCGCCACGGCAGAAGTCTGGTGAATCGACGTTCCGTTCGGCAAATAAAATTCCACCGAGAACTGGTTGCGTTCCGCAATCGGCATGAGCTTTATGGGTCGAGAAAGGATCATAACCGCACCCAAGGCAACACAAATAACCGCCACAAGAATGGTCAATTTGGGGAACCTGAAACAAGTTCTTAAAACGCGTTCATAGATAAAGTTCGAGATACTCTCAAAATAATACTTGCTCTTCTTTTTTGTTGTCGGTTTTAAGAAAGCAAATTGCAAATAGGGAACAATAAATATCGCCACGAGCAAAGAAATCGAAAGAACGATAGTCACCGCCCACGGGAATGTTGTCACAAAATCGCTAAACATTCCATTCATCGTCACCAAGAACGGGAAGAAGGTAATGCTTATGGCGAGCGTAGCCGAAAAAATCGATTTCAAGAAATGAACGGCGCTATGTTCCGCCGCTCTCCAGCGTGTACCAGAACCATAAATTCGTTCTTGATAATCATCCAATATCACGATGGAATTATCTACAATCATTCCCAGCGACACCATCAAGGCTGCAAGCGTCACACCATTTATTTCGTAGCCGAGGCCAAAGAAAAGCCCAAGCGAAATGAAAATGGATATTGGAATAGTCGAAGCCGCAATCAATGCCACCTTGAAAGGTTGCAACAGAACAACCACAATAATAACCGCCAATACGGCAACCAAGATTTCTCTCAAAAAGTCATCAATACTTTTGCCAACAACTTCCGTCTGGTCCGTAATGCGGAACATCTTGACTTCTTCAGGCAAGCTGCTTTCAAATTCCGAAAGCACCTGTTTTATTTCCTTGCCCATTTTCACGATGTCGTGGCCTTTTTTCATTTCGATGCTAAGCATCACGCACTTGTTGCCGTTCACTTCGATATAGGCTGTACGATCAGGATATTCGCGTTCCACACGGGCTACATCTTTCAAGCGAACCACACTTCCGTCAGGCGCACTAAAGACAATTGTTTCGCGGACACTTTCTAAAGAATTCACGCCGCTTTCCACATAAATCGGG
>CAMZFJ010000363.1 GCA_947306025.1 uncultured Fibrobacter sp. | reverse complement strand
GCGGCGCTCAAGAAGCTCACGACGACACCTGCAATTTTTGGATTTATTTTATTGTAAATTGCCTTGGAAGATTCGCCTGCGGAATTTGCGGCGAGGAAGTTTGTCGTCACGGTCGAAAGCACCACGATGATGATTCCCGGGATGCCGAGTCCTGCAAGGAGAATAGCTTGCGCGATGTTGTTGCTTGCGCTAATGCCCGAAATTTCGATACCGATGATGTACATCCAGAGGCTTGCAACTGTGTAGGCGATTGCAGAAATTGCTGTGGCTTTCACGGGCTTTTCGGCGTCCTTCGTGTAGTCCGAAATCACTGGCAACCAAGAAATCGGCATGGCGATAGAAATTTCAAAAATGTTCCAGAACTTGAGCGTGGCTGCGGTTGCGGCATTCCCAGCTACGGCACCTGCGCCAGAACCGTTGCCGAGTCCGAACAACTTCACAGAAAGAATGGCGAGCAAAACAGTGAGCGCGGTCATTACGATTGTCGTTACGTTGGCGGAACGGCGGATGCCCACGTAAACCCAGGCGGCAATGAGAGCGGCGAGAATCACGCAAGTCAAGGGGAATGAAATTGGCAAGTTGAGCCCTGCCAATGCGGCGGCGCCTTGTGCATTTAACACGGCGACCCAGGCGAGCAACTGGAATGTGTTCAGCGCGGCGAAGAACTTGGAACCGTACTTACCGAATGAGGACTTGGTCGTTTCCATGGCGTTCAGGCGAACGCGTGCGCCGATGAGGCCTACGAAAAAGAGCAAGATGCCGCCCAGAATGTGGCCGAGCACGAGCGGGAGCCAAAGCGAATCCCTTGCGGCGGCAGCGCCGATTTCTATACCCGCTTCAATTTCAGAAACGGAGATGGCGACGCCAAACCAAATAATACCATTTGCAAAAAGTCCTGTTCGCTTTTCCATTTTTGCCTCCTATTGTCGCTTTGTCATCCTCGTGGCTTGTGCTGAGCTCGGTTGGTGAGCTCGTTGAACCACAAACGCGGCACAAAGATAGCAATGGGGTGGGGTGGTCGCAAGCCCTATTATATATACTACTTTTTTATGCTTTGCTATAGATTTTTGCTATAGAAATGCTGTGGTGATAGAATTTGGTTAGATTACGGAAATTCTTGCATTAACCAACATAAAAATACCTATCTTACTCTACGTATTAATGGAACCTTAAAATCGACAAAATTGATGGCCCTTCTGTGAGGATTGTATGGATAAGGTAAAATTACTCATTGTATTTGCTGTAGTGGCCTTGGTTTGTTCCTGTGGCGATGATGAACAGTCCATTACGGGACCGAAGTTCCCAGATTACACGCCGAAATTCGGTACTGTTTTCGATGAACGTGATGGCAAAACATATAGGACAACGGTTATAAATGGCCTTGAATGGATGGCTGAAAATTTGAATTATGCTGTCGATAGCAGTTTCTGCTACAATGATGAACCCGCTTATTGCGAAAAATATGGGCGTCTCTACAGATGGGAATCGGCTATGGCTTTGGATACGACCGCAGTTAATGTTCGTCAATGGACGGAAGGAAACAAATATCAAGGTGTATGCCCGCAGGGTTGGCATTTACCTACATTGGATGAGTTTAAATCGTTAATTAATTTTGTTTATGAGTGGAAATATGCTGATGACCCCGATTTCTTGAATGAAATTCAGTATGATCAATGGTTTTATCTAAAATCAAGGGATGGATGGGTCAATGCTAGTCCTGAAAGCGATTATAATGGAGGTTATACGAGAGAATATGGTAATGTACGTCAATCTGTAATAACAAGGAATGGCTCTGATGTATTCGGTTTTTCCTTATTGCCTTCAGGTTGGCGTAATGATTATCAAAACTATGACAAAGAAGGTCGTTGTGCTGCTTTTTGGACAAGCGATGAGCAAGATTTTTTAAACGGTGTTGATGAAAAATCTGCTGTTATTGCCAATTATTTTTGCAATGAATGCCATGATTTTGAACGTATTTGGAAAAATCATAGGGTGTCTGTTCGTTGCGTAAAGGATTAAAAAAGGGAATATATAGGAAATCCCCGTGAGGGTTTCTTTTCACGGGGATTGATTCGTTTACCGTCATTGCAAGGGAATGGAACGATAGACGAGAGCGAACTTAGAATCTGTCTATCAATAAAGAGAGGAGTAACCTTGCAACGACAGCAGAGGTGTAACTTTTTTGCGTTGTCACCCCGGCCACTGTGCCGGGGCTGTATTTCGATTCGTCATCCTGAGCGTAGCGAAGGATCCAGTTACAGTTCCGGATGGCGATGCGGTGCATTACTCCGCACGCAGTTTCTTGGCGGCGGCGACAAGGTTCTTGAGGCTTGCCGTCGTTTCGGTTTCGCCACGAGTCTTGAGGCCGCAATCCGGGTTGACCCACACATTTTCTTGCGGGACCTTCGCGATAATCTTGTGGAGAGCGTCAACAATTTCCTGTTCAGACGGAACGCGCGGAGAGTGAATGTCGTAAACACCTGGGCCCACCTGCGTTTCGAACTTGGCGTCGTTCAAGGCGTCGAGCAGCTTGAGGTCAGAACGGCTGGCTTCGAATGTAATCACATCAGCATCCATGTTGTCGATATCGCGCACGATGTCGTTGAATTCGCTATAGCACATGTGCGTGTGGATCTGCGTTTCGGGCTTGACCTTGGCGTGAACCAGACGGAATGCCGGAATGGCCCAGTCGAGGTATTCCTTGTGCCAGTCGCTCTTGCGGAGCGGCAACTTTTCGCGGAGGGCGGCTTCGTCAATCTGGATGATTCTGATGCCGTTCTTTTCGAGGTCCAAAACTTCGTCGCGGATGGCAAGGCCGATTTCCTGAGCCTGCGTCTTCAAGGAAACATCTTCACGCGGGAAGGACCAGTTGAGAATCGTAACAGGACCCGTAAGCATGCCCTTCACCGGCTTCTTGGTGCAACTTTGTGCGAAAACGGACCATTCAACCGTAATCGGAGCGCTGCGGCTCACGTCACCCCAAACGACAGGCGGCTTCACGCAACGGGTACCGTAGCTCTGCACCCAAGCGTTCTGCGTGAACACAAAGCCGTCAATCTTCGAACCGAAATATTCCACCATGTCATTGCGTTCAAATTCACCGTGAACAATCACGTCGAGGCCAATTTCTTCCTGCAACTTGATGCATTCGGCAATCTTCTTCTGGTTGAATGCGACATACTGTTCCTTGGTGATTTCGCCCTTGCGGAATGCGGCGCGGTTGGCGCGAACTTCGGC
>CAMZFJ010000362.1 GCA_947306025.1 uncultured Fibrobacter sp. | reverse complement strand
AATTACTTCTGGAGGTATCGGTGAAGCATTAAAGCGTTCAGCATCAGCGTTTGCCTGCTGCCCGATAGCTTCGTATGCCTTGGCCGCTCCTTCGTTCGCTTGGGTCTAGCTGGGGTCATAGCCATAAGCCAGTCGGAAATTCGCCACAGCGCCCTTATAGTCCTTCATTTTCATGCGGACCTTGCCGGCAGCCATGTAAGCTTCGGTATTCTTCTTATTTTCAGCCAACATGGCGCGATATTCACCAAGAGCCTTTTCGTACTGGCCCTTAGCCTCAAAACGGGCACCCTGTTCAATACGGGGGTCAACAGCCCAAGATTGAGACATTCCCAACAAAAATGCAAGCGCAATAAAAGACAATTTCTTGTTCATAGTAAAAAAAATAGTAAAACCCATTGACAATATAACTTATATAGGCGATATTACAAGCAGAGAATGCGGATATTTTTGTTTATAACAATCCGCAAAGGAGAAAAGAAAATGAAAATCACCGAAGTTGTCGATAAATATAAACCGGATGAACAGGAGCTCATCATCGAAAGTTACGAACGCGAGGGCGGTGACACCGAAGATGTTGACCTCATCCTCCTGGATCGCATTTGCGCACGTCTCGGATTCGGCCTCGATAACGACTTAGACAATGACGACATCGCCGAAGAAGTCAATTTCGACGAATACGGGAGCCACTTCGAAGATGTATCCGAAAGCGAAGACGAGTTGTAAGTTTTAAAATAAATTAATCAGCAACACAGCGGACATAAAGCCCTTTATGAACACTGGCATCAGTGCGCTCTATATCTTTATCAGCGCGATTGAATTCCCACGAGCGAGCCGTTTTCTCTTTTACAGACGTTCTCGACCAATAATGCCCAGAATTCATTCCATCGCAGAAATTATCCCAGTCTTGGCAACCGCCCTGCCCTAAATTGTCCCAATCCAGAGTTTTACGGTCTTTCTGGAAATCGCGCCATTCGGCGTCATCCGGCAAATGCCAGCCCGTAGGGCAAGCCTTGAGAGCATCTTCGTAGGTATAATAGCGCCCGAACTTTTCACAGAACGATTTATCGTCTACGTAGCATTGCTTTTCGGAAGTCACGCTAAACGCAAGGTTTTTCATCATCCAAATTTTTCCACCGCGCATACCGACTTTGTATTTTTTATTGTCTCGTTTATCCGTATAAATCATGTCCGTTTTGGAGATTCCCATTTCGGAAAGATAATCGCGAGGATACACACAACGTATCTGAACGGCATCGGAATTTTCAAGATCAACAATCTTTGCTACGCCACGCTTGGTTTCAAGCCTCATCGCGCGATTGCCCTGATTGCGCACGGCAAAGTAAGCATAGCCTTTTTTAGCGTTTACGACTTCATCAAATTCAAACTTGTAAAAACCTAGAGTAGAATTTCCAACAAAGTCTTTCATATTTTGAATTTTGTCAGTACCGGAAAATTTTTCTTCAATCAACTGGTCCCAATCCATTTCGTCAGGAAGTTGTGAGCCCTCAGGGCAAGAAGTCGCCCAACTGCCATCGCGATAAAACGGGATTCCATTTTCATCTGTAAAGAAAGCTGTTTTAGCATATCTCAGGCTGTGTTTGAACCAGTTCAAATTCCCTGACGGAATGACTCGATACACGCGCCCATCTCTATAATCTTTGAATTCTGCTGCGTAATTATGGCTGACCACAGACACGGTCAAAATCGCAACGGCGCACAAATGACGCCACACCACATCCAACATCAAAAAACCTCACAAATCAAAAACAACTTACCAAGTAAGCAAAGAAGAATATATATACGCAATTTCAAAAAAAGCGATAAAAATTTTTCAAAAGTAAAAAACAGCGCCAATATTGTTCGGAATCACCCAAAAGGCAACTTTATTTTTACAAATTTCATGCAATTTGAGGATTCCCAAGCTCACTCCGGTTCCCATAAGCGCCCCAACGAGCACATCCGAAGGATAATGCTTGCCCGCCACCACGCGCAAAGCGGCAACGCCACTCGCAAGCGCAAATGACGACGCCCAAACTAACGGCTTGTATTTTGAATTGGGATAAACTTCAGAAAACCAATCGCCCGTAAAGATAGCGACCGTAAACGCCGCCGATGCATGCCCCGAATAGAACGAGCCGTAAGCCTCCCCACGAGCAGACGCCGCCTTTTTAGCGCCTTCCCCGCGTTTTGCATAAATGAATGGACGTGGCCAAATTTGCATGGAACGGACAATTTGATTCAGCGCATTCTCTAGCGCAAAAGCTTCCGCGAACATAAGGGCATACGCACCAAAATCATGACCATCCGCATCGCCTTTATACCAAGAATAGCCAGCCAACGCAAGCGGTGCCACAGCGAGCGCCCCCGTGTAATGGCTCACGGTAGTCGCCCACCCGCTGTAATGGCCCACGAACGGGCGATCCCACGGCAAGAATTCAGCCTTCGGTTTTAGATTACCGGCCGATACGCGCTCCATACTGTAATAACGATAAACGCCAAGCGCCGAAGTCAACGTAATCCCAAGCGCCAGCGGGACATCGAGCCGCACAGAGACTTCGTAATGGTGTTCCGGCTTTACAATTTCTGGAGACAAAGCACAAAGAGCCTGCGATGTAGCGGCAAGAACAACAAAAAACACACCAATAAATCGTTTAAAGGACTTATTTTTCACATTCAACCCAAAAGACTGTTAAAATATAATCTGATTGAAATAGACATTGTCACTCCGGAACAAGGCCCAAAGGCCGTCGAGTGGCTTCAGAACGGCATTTTTTTCAAGAAGCAAATACAACCTTTTTTTAAAAATTTATATTCACAGGGAACCTCTAAAATTAGAGGAGACCTTCTCAAGCGCAAACATACAAAAGTATTGGCAGGCAACGTGACAAATTCGAATTTAAACCAGAACCGAGAACCCATCATCCCGAACATGGAACTTTTTGGAGCCATTTCCGACGAAATGCGCCTCAAGATTCTGCTCCTACTGGACCAGTCCGAATTTACAGTCAACGAAATCAAGGACATTCTAGATATCCACCAGAGTAACGCAAGCCGCCATTTGGCAAAGCTTTCGCAGTGCGGGCTCGTAAAAGACCGTCGCGACGGCATCAAGGCTTATTACCGCCTAAGCGAAGAACTTTATATGAGCAGCCGCCTGTTGCAGATTATCCGCGAAGCCTACGACGAACTGCAGGACAAGGATATTCTCAAGTGCCGCGCCGCACAAGCGCTCGAAGAACGCACCGACA
>CAMZFJ010000361.1 GCA_947306025.1 uncultured Fibrobacter sp. | reverse complement strand
TCAACGGTGCCGTTATCGCTAATGTTTCTGAAAAGAATCTCCAGGCGGGCGTTCATCAAATCAAGTGGAACGCCGGAATGGCTCCGAGCGGCCGCTATGTCGTGAAGGTTGAGCAGAACGGTATGGTGAACGCAAAGAGTGTGATTCTGAAGTAAGTAGAAATTATACTTTGTTCATTATATGAAAGGGCTCTCGGTTTTGCCGAGAGCCCTTTTCCTAATATGCTTGTGTTTTACTTTACGTTTATGCGCTTGTAGCTTTTCCCGACTTTTACGATGTACGAGCCTGCGGTTGGAACCTTTACGCGGGTGTCGATGTTGTTAAGCTCGCCTACGGAAACTATATGACCGTTTACGTCCATGATGGCAAAACGCTTGGCCCTGTTTGGAGTGTCCGTAGTAATCGTAATTTCGAGCGCACTAGATTTCTTTACGTTGAATGTGTTTGTTCTGTTTGATGCAATTTGACTTTCTTTGATAGATGTGGTGTTTTCGACAACGAATGCAAGAACTGCTTGATCGGAGTTTATTTTGATGATTAAGTAATAATTGCCCGGCGCAAGTGTCTTTTTCAATTTTTCTTCATGGACCTTTGGGGCCATTGGGTCAGAGATGTCGAAAATGCCATTAAGTTGGACGGGGCTTGCTGCAAATTCTGCTTCGCTAATAATAGTCGCGGCAGGGTCTTTGCCTGTACGGTCCTTGGTGAATAGATAGGAAATCTTTGTTGTTGGTGGAATATCTGCGGTGTTGCAAACGGCTTTTGGCGGTGTGCAGGCGCTTGCTGAACTTTCGTAATGGCATACACGAAGTTGGTTTATACCGGATTGGAGCCATTCCTGTATATTAGTCAAATATTCAATTGAAATACTAGATGCTTGTCTTTCTACGTACAGCATGTTGGTACTGATTTTGAGTGAACCGGATGTGGTGCGACGGTTGCAATAGAAAATATCGAGATCATAACGCTTGCCGATTTCGGCATTTGTCATGAACTTGTCGACATCAACGTAGCCCGGTGCGGTTAAATGTGTACCTCCGATATCTACTGCTAGTTTGTTGTTGATGAATACCCAAATGTCGTCGCTACCGCTGATGCTGAACTTTAGGCCTTTTTTGTATTTGAAAGAGGCGTGCGCTTCGGCACAGAAGTGCGCGTTGCGGCCTTGGTTTCCGTTGCCTTCTACATTTGATGTCCAACGTGTAGATCCTGTAGCTGCTGCTGTTTCGGTGCCTTCTGTAAACAAAGGCCAATTTGTTGGAGCTTGTTCTGAACAAGACCAACCGAAAACGCAATCGATGGTGGAGTTGATGCTTTGGATGAATGTTGTTGCTTTATCTCCATCGCCGAATTGTCCATTGCAGTCGTTTCCTTTGTCCCAGCCGGGGCCTTTGCAAATCGTATTGAATACGGGAACTAGTTCGCTGGAGTCGATTGCACGGAGCGCAGAACCCAAGAAAACAGGCCCTTGGGCATCGTGCTTTTTACGTGCCGCTGCAATGGGCTGTTGATCTGGATAGTGAGCTTTGATGAGGTCGTCGTTTGTCGCTTCTACAGGATAGAACCCGCCGATTACTGGGGTCTTAAGGCCTGGGCTTATGAAAAGGTCTGAATTGAATTCCCATTTGCCATGGTCAGCGCGGGTAAATGGAATGTCGAAACAAGATTTTTCGTTTATACCATTGGTATAGTTGAACAGCTGATTGAAATATATCTCGTCAATAAAGCATTTCTTGCCGGTGGCGGAAAGTTTCGGTTTTTTGTTTTCGCCTAGAGTGGAATCGACGATGCCTGTTGTAACGCCAATGCAAGCGTTTATGGCTTCACGGGCTTTGGCAGCTTCGACGCCTTGAACTGCTGTTTCGCCTAAATCTTGGCATCCTTCCTGTCCGTCGGCGGAATGGCAAGTGAATGACGGATGCAGGCTAGCGTCTGTATCGTAAATGGTTGCGCCAAGAATGAAATTGCAAGAGCCTGTAATCGAGGGCCTTTCTGTAAACCATCCCTGTGTAATTGAAGGGAGCTCATTTGCTTGTTTTCTGTCTGCAACAAAATAAATGGCGTTGCTGAATGTGGCTTCGGATGCGTAATGCTCGAATATGTCTCCTAAAGGGATTGCTTGTAGGGTATCGCTTGCTTCGCCATAAAAGCCGATGCTGTTGCGCAATTCTTCGTCGGTGTGTAAAACGACTTTGTTTGGGATTTTTTCGTTGACGTACCGTCTTGTGAACCATCCGCAATGTTCTGGGTCGGGGGTGAGCGCTTGGCTTTTCCCGTCTTCGTAGATCATCGGAGTGCTGGTGTTCCACGTGATGTTGTCTGGTAAGAATACATGGAATTCCCGGACGACATCGGGGCCGGTTTCTGCCCATGTACTTGATAACCCACACGCAATGATTGATGTGACTATAATTTTGGCTAGTCTCATATGTTTCCTCCTTTGTATAGAAATAATTTACTTAAGATATAAGATAAATCTTTTTGACAAATTTAGTTTGTGATGAAAAACTGTTTTTATTCGGTTGTTTGGAAAGGAAACGTACTACCGATGGTAGTTTGTGTATCGTCGGTGTATCATATTTTGTATATGCAACATTTTGTTTTGTGGAACGCGAATTTTCGTCGCCAAATAAAAAATCCGTCCCTTTTGGGGAACGGATTTTTGAATGATTGGTTGAAATAAAATTTAGTCGTTGATCATGTGTTCGTAGAACTTGCGGTATTTGTCCTTGTCTTCGGTCTTGCGGACAGCGATAGCGTCTTGCGGATGGCGGTTGAGCATACCCGTGATCATCTGCGGGATGATGTAGCCCCATTCGTACTTGCTCTGCAACGGCAAGAAGAGTTCCTGAATGGCGTCGAGAACCGGGCGGAGATCGTACTTCGGATTCTTGAGGAAGCCGAGGAGGAGTTCCGTGGTGCAGTTGCCTGCGCCGCGGCCCATGCCGGACACAGAACCGTCGAGGTAATCAACGTGGTTGATGATGGCCTGGATCGTGTTGGAGAAGGCGAGCTGTTGGTTGTTGTGACCGTGGAAGCCGAACTTCTTGTTCTTCACGATGCCCTTGTAGCGGGCAAGTTCCTTATCGATATCTTCCTGGTAGAAGGCGCCGAAGCTGTCGACGAGGTAAAGCACGTCGGCCTTGCATTCTTCGTTCACCTGATGGAGCGCTTCGTCAAGTTCCGGACCGCGGTCGCGGCTTACGGCCATAATGTTGAGCGTGGTTTCGTAGCCCATCTCGTGGAATG
>CAMZFJ010000360.1 GCA_947306025.1 uncultured Fibrobacter sp. | reverse complement strand
CCAAACAGAATCATCAGGCACAACAATCGTCGGAGGAAACTTATCCCTAAATTGCAGGACTACATGCTGAACAGCACCCGGGTCGCCACCATCAGTATATTCGCTGAACAACGCTACCTGGAGAGTATCATAACCGTCTTTGATAAACGGCGCAACTATATTAGACACATCAATTGTATCGTAATAACGGGATGACTTTTCATACTTGTGGAAATAAGTCGCTTTGTTAGTCGTATCGTGGGCTTCGCGAATTTGCTTATCGCTTACAGCCTTGGACGTGTCATGGACAATATCGCCGAACCAGAGGCACAAACCCGCATAATCGTCAAGGCGATACGGATAACGATAGCGGATTTTAAAGCAGGAAGTGCTATCGGTACCACCCGAGCCACAATCGTCAAGAACGGAATAATCAGAAATTTCCCTGTCGAACATGAATTCCGGGCCTTCGTCATCATCGGAGCAGGCGAAGAAAAACACAGCGACAGCTAACAAGAAATAAAGTTTTAATAAACGCATAGAATTCACGACAATAATGTAGAAAATATTGAGTAACTAGATACTGGTTATTAGTCACTAGTTATTCTTTTCTAGGATATTTTTATAAAAAAAACCGGGCGCTTTCGCGTCCGGCTTTTAAAAGCTAACCAAAGTTATTAGGCTTCTTCAGAATAGACAGAGACCTTCTGGCGCTTTGCATCGAGGCGTTCAAACTTCACCTTGCCATCAATGAGGGAGAACAAGGTAAAGTCCTTGCCCATGCCAACATTGTTGCCCTTGTGGAAGTGAGAACCGCGCTGACGAACGATGATGTTGCCAGCCTTGACGGTTTCGCCCGCGTACTTCTTGACACCAAGATACTTGGCGTTACTGTCGCGGCCGTTACGTACTGAACCTTGACCTTTCTTATGTGCCATGGATTAAGCCTCCTTAGCCTTACGCAGAGAGTTCTTCTTGACCTTAGCCGGCTTCGGAAGTCCCTGAGCGATCTTTTCCTTGCGAGTGAGCGGCTTGTTCTGAACCTTCTGCTTAGCAAGGGCAGCCACGCGAGCGCGGTTGCGGGTAATAACTTGAGGGTCTACGACTGCAGATTCAGCGCCAGAGCGGAGTTCCGTGACGAGCACCTCGGTATAGCCCTGACGATGACCGTTACGACGTTCGTAACGAGTACGACGCTTCTTCTTGAACACGATAATCGTGTCTTCCTTGCCATGGGCGAGAATTTCGACCTTGACAGAAGCATCATTCAGGACAGGGGTGCCGACTTGCACTTCTTTTCCGGAGAAAAGAAGGACGGACTTGAGCTCCAGTTCGGAACCAACAGCGGCGTCGATCAACGGGAGCTTGTAGGCCTTGCCGAGCTCGACTTTATACTGGAAACCACCTGCTTCAACAATAGAATACATTTTGTAATCCTTTTTAGGTTGCTATTGGGACCACAAATTTAGTAATAGTGCACAGAAAATCAAAGGGGATGTTTGGTAAAAAACAGCTTATTTTTTGTTAATAGTTGCAAAAAGCGCCTAAAAATCGAAATTTTAAAGGGGGAAAGGTCAAAAATCCGGCCAAACCTCCCCACCGGCCCAAATTTTTGCAAAAAAAATACCACCGATCGAAAGAAATACAATTTCAGTGAGTCAAAGTACCCAATTCCACCAAGGGGTCATACTTTTTTTTGCAAAAAAAAAGGAATCCGGTCCATTCAAAAAGACTATTGCACGGCACTTTGAGCACCACAAAACGATTACAAGCAAAAGAAAACAAACAAATTACAGCAAAATTTATTGTAAATTAACATTTTACAAAAATATTTCATTTTCACTCCAAGCCTTATATTTCATACAAATACATAGATTTTCGAATAAAAAATTACAGATAAGTAAAGTTTCAATCCATTTCCAACAAACAAAAAAAGTGTTATACTTTATCCAGTGAAATTTATCCAATAAATTTCATACACACTAACAAGAAGGATAAAAAAAATGAAATACATTTCGCTATTATTAGCATCATGTGTTGCAGCTTCCGCTAACGCAGCAACATACAACGCTCAAGGCAAAATCATCAGCAGTAAAGATGCAAAAAATCCAGGCATCGTAAAGTTCGAAAAGAACAAAGCTGCAATTGCAAAGAACAAGCTTAATACGCCCGCTTCTCTCGCAAGAACCTACACGCCAGCAGCAGTTCAGGCAACAAAAGCTGTTTACGATCAAAATGCCAAGACCTACCAGCTTAACAACCGTAACTATTCCGAATCTGCTTATTTCGAAGAAATTAACAGACGTGAACAAAACGATCAGCCAAGACAAAACACTGGATATAAAAACTATTCAGACTACGGTTTGCGATCGCTCCCCAACAAGACTGGTAACAACTGCAGCCGCGTAAATAGCAATTTCGCTAACGAATACTACTACTTCGATTACGATTATGTATCCGCATATAGACACTCGGATTTTGCCATAGACAATGCGACACTCACATACGCAATTGGATACTACGACAACGACCACAATTACGACATGAACGTCAAAATGAACAATTCTGACGTATCTTTCCGCTGCCTCGGCATGGGTGGTTACTCATACACTTGCGGAGAAGGCATTCATCTTTACAACATTGTTGGTGACGCTCCGGTTTCATTCAACGGTAATAGCTGCGTAGACTCTAGAACACAGAATTACAAGGAAGGCATCAAGCACTACTACGCAAACAAATTCATCAATTATCTTGCAGAAAGAACAACCCTTCATTACTACAAAGATAGAGCATTACCTAAATTAGCCCAGCATCCGGCAAATCCGTATGCAAACAACATGCATATTGGTAACATCATCTCCGCATCGTACAAGAACCAAACCACTTATAACAAGGAAGCGGCCGCCTTGGACGACTACATTTATAACAACCGCGTCATCGAATTCGCCCCATACATCAACAATGGCGGCAGAACAGGTGCAGGTCTTGCATTAAATGCAATTACCGTCGCAAGTGCAACCAGCAACTGGGGCTTCTATAAAACTGAAAACCCCAGCGGTCAATCCATTCGGGGACACATTACGTTGGAAGAAAACCCAGGATTTCCGCTCCTCAAGTCTGGCAACAACAATTCTAAATTCAACAAGCCAGAAATATACAACGCTTCTGCCGGTTTGTTCTCTGACGAAACAAAGATCAAGCACGACAACAACGAATATGAATACGAAGCACTTTCTGGAGACTGGGGCGCATCTACAGTTTCTGCGGCAATG
>CAMZFJ010000359.1 GCA_947306025.1 uncultured Fibrobacter sp. | reverse complement strand
TAATGTTATTCACGGTGCAGCCGCTACGCATCATAAGGACAGGGGCCTTGATTTGCATTCCCGCATGGATCCACTTGATGCCGCGAGTTGTCGCACGGAGATATCCAAAATACTGTTGCGGCCATTCATCGCTTTTCAATTCACGATTGAATTCCCACTCCCCCTTTTCACTTTTCAAAAGAGATATGTTGTACTTAGGGGCTTCCTGTTTCGGAGCGGGTGCATCGGGCAACAACAGCGCAATATCCGAAAATACAGGGAAAGCCACATTGCGGACAAACCAGCTATTTTTATAATCTAGGAACGGGCTATTCAAAACGAGAGCCGCAAAATCTTCGCTATTGCGTTCATTCAGGTAATTCGGCGTAATCAGACCACCCTGCGAATGACCGAGAATGACAAACGGCAATTTCGTCTCCGAGCCTTTGGCAGCAATACTCTTGCTTAGCGCTACAGCCGCATCAAGCTCCGCATAGTATTCCTTGACGCTACGCATATCAGAACGCGGCTCGCCTTCGCTATACGAACGACCATTATAATGCAAATCAATCGCAAAGAAAGCATACCCCGCAGAATCCGATTTTTCCGCAAGTTCTTCCTGGAAGAAGTAGTCATTGTAGCCATGCACGTATAAAATAATCCCACGCGGATTCGGTTCATGCGCCACAGCACGCGGAGAACTTCCGTAAGGATATTCAATCAACGTTGCATGAAAATCCTTATCATACGGTTTTACGTCAATCGGGTAAACCTGATAAGGTTCGCCAAGTTCCGGGTCCACAGCCTTCTGCGGCAAAGCGTTATCAACAATAGTCTGTAGCGTAGCAGCCGTGAGAGGCTTACTGTACGCCTCGTCGCGTTTCTTTTCCTTGCAAGCGGCAAGGCATGCATTTGCAGCAGTCGTAAAACAGAATACGGCAACAACAGTAACGAGAAATGTTTTTGTTCTATTCATGCCCACATGATAATAAAACATTTATACTAAAACAACTCCAATTAGGCTTCAAAAAATCCATTTGAGACTTGCATATTGTTAGATTTATCTAATTTAAAAATTAAAGCCACCACAACATCCCCACGAAAAGCTATATTTAAACCATGAACAAAAATGTCATCGCGATTATCTACGCTATCGCAGCAGCAGCATTTTACGCATTGAACGTTCCCTGTTCCAAAATGCTGCTTGCACAAATTTCACCCATTTTTCTAGCAGGATTACTTTATATCGGAGCAGGCCTCGGCATCGGCATGCTTTATTTACTCCACTTCAAGCACGAGCCTCAATCAGAAAGACTCGGCAAAAAGGATTTGCCCTATACCTTGGGAATGATTCTACTCGATATCATCGCCCCCATTTTGCTCATGTTCGGCGTAAAATACGGAACATCGGGCAACGCATCTCTACTAGGGAATTTCGAAATTGTCGCAACAACACTAATAGCTCTTTTCATCTTTAAAGAAAAAGTTTCTCTGCGCTTATGGTTTGCTATTTTATTTATAACGATATCTAGTTTCATTCTCTCTTTTGAAAATGATGAAGGATTCAAATTTTCAGTAGGTTCCATCTTTGTTCTCGGAGCGACAATCTGCTGGGGTCTAGAAAACAACTGCACCCGAAAAATTTCAGACAAAAGCACATACCAGATTGTAACCATAAAAGGACTTTGTTCAGGAATCGGTTCAATAATCGATTCCGTAGCAACAAACGAAAGCAACGTCGTTATCAAATACATTCCATTCGCGCTATTGATTGGTTTTATAGCCTACGGCTTGAGCATTTTCACATACATCCGGGCACAAAAATATTTGGGAGCGGCAAAAACTAGCGCATTTTATGCCATAGCGCCATTTATCGGCGTCCTATTTTCCATAGTTCTTTTGAACGAAGAAATCACAACGCAATACATCGTAGCGCTATTGATTATGATTGTAGGAACCGCCTTCGTCAATTACGAAACGTTAATTCGTGAGCATTCACACTTGCACAAGCACATTTTCACGCACACCCACAATGGGATACCCCACACGCACACCATTGAGCACTCTCACTTGCATAGCCACTTTTTTTCAAGCGCAAAACACAGCCATCATCACAATGTCAAAGATTTAGAGAATCTTGCGACCAATTCACACGCATAATATTATCTTTTAGCGCATGAACCAAGCAATTATTCCGATTATCCAGGGGCTCGCCATTCCGTTTTTAGGGACGGTTCTCGGCGCCGCATGTGTTTTCTTTGTCCGCGGGCAAATGAAGCAGAATCTAAAACGCGGTCTTTTGGCATTTGCAGCCGGCGTCATGGTGGCGGCATCCGTTTGGAGTTTACTCCTCCCAGCAATCGAGGCGAGTGAAGATTTAGGCAAATTATCATTTGCGCCCGCCGCAGTGGGGTTCTGGGCAGGTATTTTATTTCTATTCATTTTGGATAAAATCACGCCACATTTGCATTTGGGCAGCAAGACTCCCGAAGGCCCGAGAGCAAAACTCAAACGCACCACGATGCTCACGCTCGCCGTGACGCTTCACAACTTGCCCGAAGGTATGGCCGTCGGCATCGTTTTCGCGGGCTGGCTTTCCGGGAATGTGGCCATCACGCTTTCGGCAGCATTCGCACTTTCCATCGGTATCGCCATCCAGAACTTTCCCGAAGGAGCCGTCGTTTCGCTCCCGTTAAAAGCCGAAGGAGCAACGCGCAAAAAGGCATTTGCACTCGGAGCGCTCTCTGGAGCCGTCGAACCCATCGGTGCCTTGATCACCTTAATCGCCGCCGAAATGCTTTCGCCATTCATGCCGTACCTGCTTTCGTTTGCCGCTGGCGCAATGATTTACGTTGTCGTCGAAGAAATGCTCCCCGAAGTCAGCGAAGGCGACCATTTCGATGCAGGAACAATTTTATTCGCCGTCGGATTCACGCTCATGATGGCTCTCGACAGCGCACTGTAAAAAATTCAGTTTATCAAGCACCAATCATCGTCTTGATAAGTCTTTTTTCATTACCTGCCAATGGATATTGGCAGGTAATTTTTCCATATTCCATGCGAATCACGGATTGGCAACTGTTCAAAATAAATTCTGGGTCATGCGTAATCACGAGTAGCGTTTTTCCGCTGGCGGCAAGCTTTTTAAGCGTCGCAGAAACAGCAAGCATTTGCCGATAGTCAAGACCGCTTGTCGGTTCGTCAAACACGACAACATCGCACCCACTTGAAATTCCGCTCGCTACAGCGACACGTTGCTTTTGCCCGCCCGAAAG
>CAMZFJ010000358.1 GCA_947306025.1 uncultured Fibrobacter sp. | reverse complement strand
GGGCGGCTACAATGCCTGCGGTCACCGTCGGGATAAGCCTATCGCTTGTTTCGAGCCCCGGCATCTTGCCAATGTAGGACTTTCTCGATGTGCCAATCAAGACGGGGTAACCGTCCTTGAGCATAACCTCAACGGACTTCATCAAGTCTATGTTGTCTTGAACCGTTTTCCCGAAACCGATTCCTGGGTCGATGCATATGCGTTCACGTTCGACTCCTGCATCCAAGAGCTTTTGTACTTGCGCCAAAAGTTCTTCTTGAACTTCGCTCACGACATTCGTGTACGGCTTGAAGTCCTGCTGCATTTTGCCAAAGCTTCCACGCATGTGGTTCAGCACCACGCTTGCCTTGGTGCGGGCGACCGTGTCGATCATGTTCGGGTCCATCGTGCAGGCGCTAATGTCGTTGATGATGTGCGCTCCAAGGCGCATACATTCTTCGGCGACTTTCGCCTTGACGGTATCGACCGAGATGTAGAACTTGCGGAATCCCGGGTTTTCGAGGTCTTCTGAAATCGTCGCCGTCTGCGCCAAAGCTTCGACAACCGGACACACGCGGTCGATTTCTTCTTGTTCGCTCACGGGGACGCTTCCCGGACGGCTGCTTTCGCCACCGATATCGAGAATCACTGCACCTTGTTCGACAAGCGAAATCGCATGTTCGTAAGCGGCTTCGGGTGTATTATGCTTGCCTCCATCGAAAAAACTGTCCGGGGTAACGTTCACGATACCCATGACAAGCGGCATTCTCGAAGCTGGAATAATGTCGTTTCCAATTTTCCAAGAGATTGCACGAGTGGATTCAAGAATAGAGCTAAGCATAATGGCGGTTACTGTTGTTCGGTTTCTTTGACGGAGTTTGTTGCAGTTTCGTTACCTGCGACAGGAGTGGGCTGCACGTCGGCAATCGGTGCAACCGGCGGTTGGTCACCCGGGTCAGGTGGCGGAGTGTTTTCTTTTTCGCGCTTCTTGGCGAGTTCTTCCATAGCCTGGTACTGGCGGCTCTTCTTTGTTCCGGTGAGTTTTTCGCCAGCCATGACCTTGTCGATTTCTTCGCGGTCGAGCACTTCAAATTCAAATAACGCTTCGGCGAGGTCGATGAGCTTGTCCTTGTTTTCTTCAAGGAGCTTGCGGGCGGCTGCGTCCATGCGCTTGATAAGGCCGTCGATGGCGTTGTCGATTTTTTCGGCCATCATTTCGGACATTTCCTTAGGCTTGCTGATTTCACGTCCGAGGAACACTTCGCCATCGGCGCGGCTGTAGCAGACCGGTCCGATTTCTTCGTCGAAGCCCCATTCCGTGACCATCTTGCGGGCGAGTTCCGTGGCGCGCTGGATATCGTTACTTGCACCGGTGCTCTGGTGGTTGAAGAAGATGAGCTCAGCGAGACGACCGGACATCATAATCATGATGCGTTCTTCGGCGTATTCGCGGCTGTAGCTCACCTGGTCGCGTTCGGGCAAACTCATGGTCACGCCGAGCGCGCGCCCGCGCGGGATAATCGTAATCTTGTGGAGCGGGTCGGAATGCTTGCAAAGCAAGGTCATGAGGGCGTGGCCCGCTTCGTGATAGGCGGTGTGGCGCTTTTCTTCGTCGGTCATGAGGAGCGTGCGGCGTTCAGCACCCATGCTGAGCTTGTCGCGGGCTTCTTCAAAATCGAGCATCGTTACTTTCTTGTTGTTAAACCTTGCGGCGAGGAGGGCTGCTTCGTTCACCAAGTTTTCGAGGTCTGCACCGGCAAGTCCAGGCGTTCCCTTGGCAACGGCCTTCACGTCAACATCTGGAGCCAGAGGCACCTTGCGCTTTTTCAAGTGAACCTTCAAGATTTCTTCACGGCCCTTGAGGTCGGGGAGTCCCACCACAATCTGGCGGTCAAAGCGGCCCGGACGCAAAAGCGCCTTGTCGAGCACGTCAGGACGGTTCGTGGCGGCAATCAAGATAACGCCTTCGTTAGCGGTAAAGCCGTCCATTTCGACAAGCAACTGGTTCAAAGTCTGTTCGCGTTCGTCATGACCGCCACCGAGACCGGCACCACGCTGGCGACCCACGGCATCGATTTCGTCGATGAACAAAATGCACGGAGCGTTCTTCTTGCCCGTTTCGAACAAGTCACGTACGCGAGATGCACCCACGCCAACGAACATTTCCACAAAGTCAGAACCGGACATGCTAAAGAACGGCACGCCAGCTTCGCCAGCGACAGCGCGGGCGAGGAGCGTCTTACCCGTGCCCGGAGGGCCAACCAAGAGCGCTCCCTTCGGAATGCGACCGCCCAAAGCATCGTATTTTTTCGGGTCTTTCAAAAATTCGACGAGTTCCTGTAAGTCCTGCTTGGCTTCGTCGCAACCGGCAACGTCATTGAACGTGGTCTTCTTTTGCGAGTTCAGTTGGCGGACTTGGCTCTTGCCAAACGAGAACGGGCTCTTTCCGCCACCGCCCATCTGACGGCTCATCATGATGTAGAAGAATGCAATCAGCAAAATAGCGGGCAAAAATGCAATGAGCGTATCAATCCAAGTAGTCGATTCGTGAATGACCTTGACCTTGACTCCCTTGAACGTTTCCCATGCCGAAATCTGTTCGTTCGAAACTTCGAGCATGTGGCTCTTGAAATGCTTGTGTTTCATGTCGCTGCTTGCGCGTGTGAATCTCGCAAGAGTGCTCTGGTTCTTTTGGGCTATGGCTATTTCATCTGGGGACATCTCGTAAGCGCCCTCGATAATCACGCCGTCAGGAGTTTTCTGAAGCGTAAGCTCCGTGATAACCTTGGTGGAATCTCCCATCAATGCTAAAAATTCGGTGCGGGTAATATCCTTATTGGAGTCTTTCCCGGTCATGGGGAACATGACGAAAAGCATGAGGAGCATGATGAGAACGATGATAAAATTCTTGTTCTTAAACGGTGCTGTTGGCTTTTGAGGTTTATTCATTATAATCCTTTTATTTCTTTTCGCAAGATACAAATTTTGCAGCGGATAGCGCGTCTTTGAACTCGCAAAACCAGACCGTATGGCGTATTTTGACGATAGAACGCTTGCGGTAAACGCAATGGGTGGGGATTTTTATGTGTGCAGGCTCTTTGTTGCTATAAAAAAAGCCAATTGGGAATCGAAAACCTTTTTCAGAAAGCCATAACCGGAACATCTCCGAAAGATCTGCCTCTTTGTGCACCACAAGAATTTTATTGAGTTTTTTCTTGTCCATCGCGATAAACGATGTCATTCCCGACTTGTTCGGGAATCGCCTTTCTTCAATG
>CAMZFJ010000357.1 GCA_947306025.1 uncultured Fibrobacter sp. | reverse complement strand
AAAGAAAAGACCGGCAAGGATGTTAAAATAAGGCAATTCCACGGCGGTTCCGGAAAGCAGGCCTTGGAAGTGGTAAACGGGTTCGAAGCCGATGTAGTCACGCTCGCGCTTGAATACGATGTAAACACGATTCAAAATGCAGGTTTCATCGAAAGCGGATGGATTAATGAATTTCCGAAAAACAGCGCTCCCTATACATCAACCATTGTATTTCTCGTCCGCAAAGGCAACCCAAAGAAAATTATAGATTGGAATGACCTTGTAAAAGACAGCATCGGCATCATCACACCCGACCCCAAAACATCGGGCGGAGCTCGCTGGAATTACCTTGCCGCTTGGGCTTACGCCGAAAAGCAGTTCAATGGCGACGAAGCTCAAATCAAGGGATTCATGAAAAAACTTTACCAGAATGTACTTGATCTCGCCTCGGGCGCACGTGGCTCCACAAATACGTTCATCGAAGAAAACAAAGGCGATGTATTGCTTTCTTGGGAAAACGAAGCATTCCTTTCCATTAAAGATTACCCTAATGAATACGAAATCGTTATGCCAAGCATAAGCATTTTAGCAGAGCCATCCGTCGCAATTGTAGATAAAGTTGTAAACAAACGTAAAACTCGCAAACTTGCAACTGAATACTTGAATTACTTATACTCCGACGAAGGGCAGCATATTGTCGCAAAGCATCATTACAGACCTTCGAACAAGGCAATTCTCAACCAGTACAAAGAACTTGATCAAAACGTGAACCTTATCACGATCGAGCATTTTGGCGGTTGGGAGAAGACGCAAAAATTGCATTTTGCAGATGGCGGCATCTTCGATCAAATAAACAAAAAGAACTAAGGTTACTTGCAGACTTCTGCAAGCACCTGCACCGCTTTTTGCATTTTCTTTTTATCAACTGAGGAATAGTTGATTACAAACTTATGTTCAGAAGGCTTTGCCTCAAAATAGTATTCTGAAAGAGCGCGGATATTCACACCACGTTGCCGCGCACGCTTACAAAACTCCTCATCAGATAGCTTCGTTTGCACTTGCAAAATAAAATGAAGCCCCGCATTTTCTTCTAAAACATTCGCTTTTTGCGATAATGCACTTTTCTCGATGGCATTAAGCAAAAGATCGCGCTTTCCGCGATACAAATTACGCATACGATTAATGTGAGTTTCGTAATATCCAAGGTCTATGAATTTTGCCATTACATATTGGTCAAGATTCGAAACCGTACATGAATAGAACGAAAGTTCATTGTGAAAAATTTCAGCAAGATGCAGCGGGAGCACCATATAACTAAGCCTGATTGCCGAAGTCATCGTCTTAGAAAACGTATTCAAGTAAATCACTTTTTCGGTGACATCAATATTTTGCAATGCAGGAATCGGTTTTCCAGTCATGCGAAATTCGCTATCGTAATCGTCTTCGACGATATAGCGTTTCGGAGATTCTGCCGCCCAACTAAGCAAACGATAGCGTTCTCCCACAGGCATCACCATACCCGTCGGAAAATGATGCGAAGGCGAAATGTGGACTATGTCTGCACTGTTTTTTTTTAAAGCATCTACAAAGCTTTCGTCTTGAATGGGAATATGGCAAACCTGAACCCCATATTGGCTATACAATTTCGAGATTTTTCCCCATCCCGGATCTTCAACTGCATAGCACTTGTCAAATCCAAGCAACTGCACTAACAAACTATATAAATAATCTGTCCCCGCACCAATAACAATTTGCTCTGGAGAAACTTGAATATTCCTGAATTCGCGAAGCATGCGGGCTATGGCCCGGCGAAGTTCCAACGAGCCTGCAACAGGAGACGCTTGCAACAAATCTTTTTGCTTTTCGCAAAGGACCTCACGCGTGATTTTAGCCCAAGTCGTAAATGGGAACGCCTCTATGTCGGCTCCATTACTTGCAAAATCGGCAATATATTTAGGATTGGTACGCTCTGATTCTTCAAATTTTTCTGTATTCCGCCTGCGAGAACGCGGTGTTTTACGTTGAATTTTTACGCTATCCGTAGCGCTGATATCTGCAACGAAAAATCCTTTCTTGGGAAGCGAATAAATATAGCCTTCGGTCAAAAGTTGTGCGTATGCATTTTCGACCGTCACAACGCTCACGCCAAGATTTTGAGAGAGATTCCGCTTTGAAGGAAGTTGATCACCGGCAAGAACACTTCCACTCACGATGTCTTTTTTGATGCATTGATAAAGGTAATGATAAAGACTATTTGCACCCACTTTAGACATATCGTAAGTAAACATAATCTGACCTTTTTTGATTTACATATCTGACATTAAACTGACCTTATAAAAATAATAAAAAACTGAACATTGCGCAATCAAGACGAATGTTTTAAATTACGCCTTGAAAACAAACAATTCTATTTTCAAGGAGATTTACATGTCTGACCAGAACCGTTACGAACTCAATAAGAATCTTGCCCAAATGCTCAAAGGCGGCGTCATCATGGATGTAACCACGCCAGAACAAGCTAAAATCGCAGAAGCAGCCGGTGCAGCCGCCGTCATGGCTTTAGAGCGCATCCCCGCAGACATTCGCGCCGCTGGCGGTGTTTCGAGAATGAGCGATCCAAAAATGATTAAAGGTATTCAAGAAGCCGTTTCTATCCCCGTGATGGCCAAATGCCGCATCGGCCACTTTGCCGAAGCACAAATTTTACAGGCCATCGAAATTGACTATATCGACGAAAGCGAAGTTCTCTCCCCTGCCGATGACGTTTTCCACATCAACAAGCGCGATTTCGATGTTCCGTTTGTATGCGGAGCTAAGGATTTGGGCGAAGCCCTCCGCCGCATCGAAGAAGGTGCGTCAATGATCCGCACCAAAGGCGAACCCGGCACAGGCGACATCGTTCAAGCCGTACGACATATGCGCCTTATGAATCAAGAAATAGCTCGTATTTCGAGCCTGCGCGAAGATGAACTTTTCAACCGCGCCAAGGAATTGCAAGTATCCTACGAACTCGTACGCTATGTTCATGACCACAAGAAACTCCCAGTCGTCAACTTTGCCGCCGGTGGTGTCGCCACCCCCGCTGACGCAGCCCTCATGATGCAACTCGGCGCCGAAGGCGTATTCGTTGGCTCCGGGATTTTCAAGTCAGGTAATCCGGCCAAACGCGCTGCCGCCATCGTACAAGCCGTCACGAACTACACCGACGCAAAACTCATCGCTAAGCTCTCCGAAGATTTGGGCGAAGCAATGGTCGGCATCATTGAACAAGAAATCGCATT
>CAMZFJ010000356.1 GCA_947306025.1 uncultured Fibrobacter sp. | reverse complement strand
GGTTCATTGTTAATCGAAGCTTTCTTAATAATCTTCCAGGAATCCGGGTCATACAATTGCACGTCGGTGTCCAAATTTTCCCAGTCCATTTTACGCATATAAATACCGCCACCCGCAGCAATAATCAAGGAATCGCCACGTATACTCATCGCACTTACAGGAAAAGCGGAAACGCTGATGTCAGCAATACGTTCCACCGTGAGTATCGACGTCATGGTCTTAAGATTAAAAAACGATAGACGATCCTCAAAAGCGACCACCCAAGAGAGCCATTCCCGGAATAACATGCGTATTGCTACTTGCATAAGAACGACTAAGAACTTGCCAAGATCCATTCGACATCATTATCGAAATGATACCAGCATCGCTCACCGCAAAGGCTCCAAGATCAGAAATAGCAATGGCACTCATCGACTGCTCACCAAGGCCTTTCGATGTCGTGAAGACGTCGTCGATATTTGGCGCCCTATAACGGAGACCTCCACCTGTTGACAGGAACAAACCTTCACCAGAAGGGATTGCCGCCTTTATCGGAAAAGGGCTTGAATAATTGAGCCACTGGTCTTGAGCAAAAACCGATGTGGCAATAAAGAGGATGCAAATAAGATTAAGCAGAGATTTCACATTATAAAATTACGAAATTTTAAGAGCTTTTCAACCAGCAAATTCAATAATTTCTCGCAAAGAAGCTTCACGGCCTGTAATCATTTTAATCCGGTCTTTCTGCATAGCCATTTTCTCCTGCATTTTTTGGAGCGCCACCTGCCTCCGCTGGCCAATACTCGCCCTAGATAGCCCAATCAACTGGCTTAAATCACGGAGGCTAAGCCCGCCCACCACCGAAAGCTCTATAATCATTTTTTCAAGCGGATTAAGGGCCTCCAGCAAAAATGAAAATTCCTTCATCGCCGTTTCGTCGAGACTATCATCGGGCTTTACATACGCATCGGCCCCGCACGCCTCATAAACAGCCTTGGGCTCGGATAGGATAGAAAAAGGTATTTCCTGCACCATGTGCCTTTTGCGGTAGTCATTGTAATGGCAATGCAGAAGTACCGTCTGGAGCCACGCAAAGAGATGGACTTGGTTGTTCAACGAACCCGCTTTTTTGCAAAATCGGAGAGCAACTTCCTGAAACAAGTCGTCCGCTTCGTCTTTTGTCGCACACTTTTGCAAGCACAATTTGTATATTCTGTAGGAATATTTTTTCCACACAGACCCAACCCAATCTGGGGGACGGTTACAAAGGAAACCAGTAGATGACATAAACGCTTTTCCAATATTTTCTACATCTTGTAGCGGGAATTAATTTATGAAAATTTTTAACAAAGTTATAGAATTTGAAAATTTTGCAAACAACAGTTTGCAAAAATCGTCATTTTGCATTATATTGTTTGCAATATTCGCCTTTGCCCAAGAGTTCAATATGAACAACATGCCGCCTCCCGAGGCCAGCATGCACTATTCCGCGGGAACATTGGCAAAAGGTTCGAGCGTCACCGTAGATATCACCATTCCCGACAATTGGCATGTAAACGCAAACGTTGCCGCCGATGAATTTTTGAAACCTTCGTCTATCGAAATTTCGGCGCAAGGGATTCACTTTGGAGAGCCCAAGTGGCCTGAGCCACTCAAGGAATACAGCGAAGCACTTGACCTTGAGAACCTCGTTTTTAAGGGACATTTCCAAATCAAGCTCCCCATCGAAGGGGTTGACAACAACTACGACAGCCTCACGACTTCGGCAACGTTCCATTACCAAGCCTGCGACAATTCGATTTGCCTCGCGCCTTCGAAAGTCACGTTCGGGTTGAACACACTCGGATTCGGAAATAAACGCGGCTTGCAGCCAGAGGCCTTAAAAAAAAACGATGACGACATCCAAAACACCCCCAAAATTTCACAAAACCAATTTGCCGAAGAAAGTTCCGCAGGCACACTGATTTTGCTTTTGTCGGCTCTGCTTGGCGGTATCATTTTGAACCTCATGCCGTGCGTTTTGCCGGTCCTTTCGCTCAAGCTTTTTAGCCTCATCAAGCAAGCAGGGGAAAGCAGAAAGCGGCTCCTTACTTTAGGCATCGCAACAACCGCAGGCATTCTCACCAGCTTCTGGGTTCTCGCAGGCATTGTCGCGGTAATCAAGGCTGGCGGCGGAAACGCGGGTTGGGGAATGCAGTTCCAGAGCGCAGGTTTCATTGCATTCATGGTCGTAATCCTCACGGCTTTTGCCATGAGCTTCTTTGGAGTTTTCGAAATTTGGATTCCCGGAAGCGCAACAACACGCATGGATTTCACGAGCCGAAAGCAAGGTTTTGCAGGCGCTTTCTTTACAGGCGCACTCCTCGTATTGCTCAGTACGCCATGCTCTGCACCATTCCTCGGAACCGCCATGGGTTTTGCATTCACGACATCGACCCCCGTACTGTTCCTGTTCTTTACCGCCGCAGGTGTCGGGCTTGCGCTCCCCTACATGCTCGTAAGCGCATTCCCGAAAGTCTTGAAAGTTTTCCCAAAACCAGGCGCCTGGATGGTTACGCTCCAGAAAATCATGGGCGTTCTTTTGCTCGCCACCGTCGTTTGGCTTTTGTGGATTGTGCACGAACAGTCCGGTAACTTTGGCGTTGGCATATTCGCCGCCATTTCGCTATTGAGCATCGCCTTGAGTTTTGCCATCGGGAACATCGCTCCGCCAGGCGTCGCATTTTACCGCGAAGTTCTCGCCGTTGGAGGTTCCGTCATCCTCCTCTTTGTAATCTGGTTTGCATTCGCATCGCCCAAATACGAAGACGAAGTCAATGCGAGATTCAAGGCAAGATCGGTACAGCTCGTTACAGAAGACGGATGGTACCGCTATACACCGGAACTTATTGAGGATTTTGCCAAGGCCGGCCGCACCGTTTTTATTGACGCCACCGCCGACTGGTGCATCACCTGCAAGGCAAACGAAGCCGCCGTCTTGAACCGCGAAGACTTTAGGCGCGCCATGGATAGCCTAAACGTGGCCCTCGTGAAAGCCGACTGGACTCGCGAAACACCCGAAGTCACAAAGCTCCTCCGCAGCATGGGCAAATCCGGCGTGCCCGCTTACGCCATCTACCCCGCCGGCGACCAAAGCAAACAAATCGTATTGCCGGAACTCCTCACCACCGGCGCAATTGTGGAGAAAATTGCAGGCGGCAAGCAGTAAGCTACTGGTAGTCATTAATCAATAGTCATTAGTGAATAGAAAATGCCCCGCGTAAAAGCGGGGCATTTCTTCT
>CAMZFJ010000355.1 GCA_947306025.1 uncultured Fibrobacter sp. | reverse complement strand
TCTCAGTGCTTGCGCGAATGGATCCGAGTTTCCGCGTGCAAAAGGACGATGGCGGTTTTTGGTACTTGCATACGGTGGGCGAGGTGCAGCTCGATGTTTTGCTGGCGCGACTTAAACGCGAGTTCGGTTGCGAAGTGCGTGCCGGTAGCCCCGAAGTGCGTTGGCAAGAACGTTTGTGTCGCGAAGTTGGGCCTGCAGAAAATACGTTCCAAATTGGCCCGCATAAAATGTCCATTAGCATTTCGGCATCTCCACTAGAAGGCGATGCCCATGATATTCGCTTGTCTGCGGAATTCATGGAACATGCTCCGCTTGAAATTTTGGCGGGTGTGCGTTCGGCGCTTTTGGAATCAACCGAAGTCGGTGTGCTTGGCAAGGGCCCGCTTGTAGGCGTGCGTTTTGAAGTCCACAGCTTTGAATGGACGGAAGGGGCGCTCCCGCCGATGATCAAGAAGTGCTGTGCCGATGCGGTTGCAAAACTCGTGAAGCCTGCGGATGTGCAATTGTACGAACCTGTGATGGAACTTTCGCTTGAATGTCCTGTGAATTTTGCCGGACTTGTAACGGGTGATATCCAGGCGCGTGAAGGCCGGGTGAAGGAAATCGAAGGCGATGGTAAGACGCACTTCTTAAAAGCCGATGTACCTCTGCGAAAGATTTTCGGCTACGCTACAGGAGTCCGTAGCATAAGCAAAGGGACGGCGCTTTACAGCATGAAGTTGCTCGGCTACCGTCCTGCTTCTGTTTAATGTTTTACTGTTTTAAATCTGAACGGAACGCTCACTTTGGCGAGACGCGTTATTTACTGATTCCAATGCGTATCGCGCGTTCACCTTGCACTTGTAAAATGTAAACGCCGTTGTTAAGTGTACTCAAGTCCACGGATTCGTTTGCGGATACGCTTCCAGTCATGGCTGGGCGACCGCGAAGGTCCATCACGGTGTATTTTAGGTTGTTGCCGCGAGTAACGATGAAACTCAAATTCCCCTTTTGCATCTGGATTCCCGATGCGCGAGATGCAATGGTGTGCTTGCCGATAGATACTGTTGAATTCGAGGATGCGAGTTTATACAAGAAGTCAAAAACTTTTGTTTGTACCGTTTTTTCGTATTCGAGCTCGTCGTATATTTCGTGGGTTGAAGTGTTTGCAAAAAATGTTTCGTGTTCAATATTCTTGGTTTTCAAGATGGAGTCGATGACGTAGCTTCCGTAAAGTGTAGGAGTTTCGACAACAAAGTCGATAGCCTCTACAAGGGGTGCGTATTCTTCAGGTGCCATTCTCTTTAACATTCTTGCAGCGCCATCGAGTGGATGCCCGACTTTAAAGGGGACTGTTTTGTCTTCGGTTCCATGAATAAGAAGGACGGGAACGTCGCTGCTGCCGATGATGCTAGGGTCATGTGTTGCACCCCACAAGAAAACACCGCCATTTGCATGAAAACCGACGCCTTGTTCGCCGTAGAGATTCAGTGGGCCGAGATCTGGAGCGTCACCGTAGTTGATGTAACTTGGAAATTCGCTTTCGTTGTTTGCATAAATGTTTTCGACAGAAAGAATTGCTCCAGAGCTGTTACCCATAAGGTAAATTTTGTTTGTGTCGATTCCGTATTTGTCTGCGTTTTTGCGCATGAAGCGCACTGCGGCGTTGATGTCTTGTACTCCGCGATACACGGATCGTCCGAAATCTGCACTGTCGATGCTGAGAGAATTACCTTCGCCTTTAAGCGATACGCCAGTGCGGTATCCCATGGATGCTGTCACGAATCCACGTGCCGCAAGAGAGTCGCAATAGGTGATTGAAAGTTGGCTGAAATCGTTTTTGGAACCTTTAATCATGGCTCCACCGTGAGCGACGATAACTGCTGCGCGTTTTGTTTCGGTGTCGCCCTTTGGGGTGTAGATGTCCATTTTCATGGAACTGAGTGATACTTCGTTTTCGCTCGTGTAAAAGAAGATGCTGTCTCCAAAGGAAAACGTTAATTTTGCGATATCATGCAGTGAACTTAGTTTTGGAACTTTTTCTGCATAAGTGACATCTAATTCTTTGGAAACTTCGAATAAGCGGTCCTTATAGCGAGTTTCTGCTGCGTTTGTGGTAGTGACAAAAAGTGAGACTGTTGCGAGAACGGTCCAAAAAACTTTTTTGTTGAATGTGTGGATATTCATGTGCCCCTCTAAATTGGAATTTTAGACAAATATAGACAAATTTTAAAATATATTTAGAACATGAGTGAAAGAATACCCAATCCAAACACGATTCATCCGATTGCGGGCTATGACAAAGAAATCTATGTCAAGCCTACGATTAAAAATCCGAACATTATCGTCGGAGATTTTACCTACATCGCAGATTCAGAATTCGAAAGTCACGTGACGCACCACTACGACTTTGTCGGCGACAAGCTCATTATCGGAAAGTTCTGCCAGATTGCCGCAGGCGTTGAATTTGTAATGAACGGTGCGAACCACCAGATGAATGCGGTTTCCACATTCCCGTTCTACACGCTAGAAGGCTGGAACATGAAACCGCCTGCCGCAAGCGATATGCCCTTCAAAGGCGACACCGTCATCGGAAACGACGTGTGGATCGGGCAGAACGCAGTGATTTTACCGGGCGTGCATATCGGAGACGGCGCGATTGTTGGCGCGAATAGCGTTGTCGGAAGCAATGTGGAACCGTACACGGTTGTGGTCGGGAACCCGGCGGAGACGATTCGCTACCGCTTTGACGAAGAACTGACTTCGCTGCTGTTGAAATTCAAGTGGTGGGACAAGCCCATCGAAGAAATCAATGCGCTGATTCCGGTGCTTACGAATAGCGATTTGGAGACCGTGAAGCGGGAGCTGAAGAATAAAGTAAATGACGAGTAAGGGGTTCTTTTGTGGAAACGACACGTTATATAAGCATCGTTTTGGTTAATTGGCTGCATTCGCTTGTTAATGATGACGTTATATTTTGTGTGTTATATTTCTTCTTTCCCGCATTGTTTTTGGTGGTGATTTGCAAACATAAACCATGGAAAAAATTGTGGCGGGGAATTGCCTTTGCTTTGTCGATAATAGTTTGCGTTTCTCCATTTGCTTTTTTGACGTGGGTATTTTGGAAAACTTTAAGTAATGGCGATGCTTATGATTTTATTCGTATTTCCGTTGTTCTGCTTATATATGTTATCGGTGGCATCGTTGGCTATTTCTTCAATGTTCGTAGGGGGCAACACTGGTTACTTCTTCTCGCGGGGTTGTTCTCTGCGTGTTCCGTATAC
>CAMZFJ010000354.1 GCA_947306025.1 uncultured Fibrobacter sp. | reverse complement strand
AGGCATTTTAGGGAACTGCGGATCTCTTTTAGCCACCCCTTTTACGCATCGCAAATAATTAATTCCACCCGTAGCCAAGTCTTTCATAAAATGAATCTTATCGCAATGTTCTTTGAAGACGTCAAAATAGCCGATAACTTCAACGGAATCTTTTTCACTCCCTTCGCCATTACATTCTTGGAAATATTCTCTAGAAAAAGAGAGATGAACCTTTTCTGACTTGACAATTTCTTGTGCAGCGACCTTGCCAAAAATACGCCGAGAACGCAATTCAGGCGGAAGGTATTCGGTCAATACGACATGCACTCCACGCACCAAAAGTTGCGTCCGCACTTCAGGCGGCATCCATGCATAATACAAAATGGACTTCACTTCTTTCAAGAAATCGCCATATCCTGGATGCTCCGTATTCATATCGACACGAACAACTCGGCCGCTATCGCCAAAAGTAAGCGTCGCATCAACAGATAAATTAAAACCATCTTTATAGTGGCGTTTAAGAGCTCTTTCAAGAAGTCTACTGCAAGGCTTTTTTATGCTACCGATAAGTCCCGTTTCAAATTCACGCGGTCGTAAAGTGTCGCTAAGGCTTTTCCCTTCTTTAAGTTCAAAAGTATCAACGTAAATATCGACGTTCAACATGGGTTGACCCGGTCGGTTTTTGAATTCTACGGTTTCACCTTCTGTAGAAATTTTCCGTTCCTTAAAAAAAGCTTGAATCGAGTCCAACTTTTTCAAATAGCCCACGCCTTGTAACGAGAACAATCTTCCTTCGCCCATAAAATCATTTGGGTACAATCTTTCATAGTACAACAAATAATCTACAAGTTTTTCTTTTCGATACAAGCTAATTGATAAATTGGCGTCTTCGAGCAAAGAATTTTTCAACACTCGATCAATTTCAGGATATTCTTCATCAAGCGCAGCGGCCTTGGCAAATCGTTTGATTTCTTTCAATTTATTCGTCGAATAAGCCAAACCCTGCGCATTGTATATGACCAAGGAATCCGCTAGCGCTAAAGATTCTTGCAAGCTGAGCGGCTTTCCGGGAATGAAATTAACGGTTTCATCGGAGCGTTCCTCATCACAAGAAAGCAAAAGGGTCGCCACAAGCAGCAGCAAAAAGTATTTATAAGACATAGCCATTTATTCTTCCACAAAACACGGCGGAATTTTCAAGGAGACTTTATTCGATAACGAATCATTTAGCCAGCCATACACGGCATATTGTTTGTCATAACGTTGATTGACGATTGGGCGGTCCTGCGAATCGCCATCCTTCTTTTTGCGTTTTTCATCACACGCTGCACGAAATAAAGCCTTTGTTGCAGGATTCTTCGAAGAAACCTTCTCGCGGCAAGGGTCTTTCGTCTTTTTATTGAATTCTGTACACATGTAGCGAATGATATCGCCTGTAGCAAGGTCTTTCGAGAAAGTAATCTCACTGCAAAGGTCTTTTTTTGCATCACGTTCTTGAGCACCGATAATATCGACAGAATCTTTTGAAATTTGCCCATTCTGTTTGCATACCATGCGATAATCTTTTGAGAAAACAAGGTGAACTTTTAACGATTTGAAAGCACGCAGTTCATCAAAAATATGTTTATAATAGCCATCAATCATCTCTTTGGGATACTTGTAGCCATAATAAAGAATGGACTTGACTTCATTCAAGAAATCCTTATAGACAGGATGCTCCGTATTCATAACGACGTTCGACACGCGACCGTCATCGTCATAAATGATTTCAGCATCTACAGACAAATTAAAATCATTTTTGTAATGGCGATAAAAAGCTCTTTCAAGGCGCCACTTGCATGTCATCTCAAGACCTTTTACAAACAATTCTTCTCGTTCTCGATTATTTTTTTTAATCGACAAACCATCAATTGCTGTAAAGGATTCAACAAAAATTTCGACATTCAATTTCGGAAGATCTTTTTCATATTTAAATTCATCAACCTCCCCCTCCAATGAAATATTACGTTCTTTAAAGAACGATTCAACCGTTTTCTTGTTGCGAAAACCAGCTCTTCCTTGAAAGCTCCACATCACGCCCACTTTTGGAAATTCTGGAGTTGTTTGATAAATCACGTGATTCAGCAACTTTCCGTCTTTAAACAAATTTACAGATAAAATTTGTTTTTCGCCATCATCAAAACGATGAGGTAAATAAACATCAAAATTTTCAAAGTCGTAATTTAAAGACATCGCAAAATTTTCTATTTCTTTGCGGTCATGTGTCGCAAAAGCCAAACCATTTTTATCATAAATATTCATCGAATCTGAAATGGCGATAAAGTCTTGCAAGCGATACGGTTTCCCCGGAACAAATTTCAATGTATTGGCAACTTTTTCCATATTGCACCAAGTACATTGAGAACGCAGCGCATATCCTCTTGACGCTTTCAAAATATTCGTAACGGTATCCACCTGGATGCCAACAAATCCCGTATAAAGTTTCAGCAGAATGATTCGACCGAGGTAATCCCATTTGATATCAACCGATGTCACAACTTTGGGCAGGTATTGAAAATCAATATTCTTCTCCCACTCCGTACGTTTTTTAAAGTCATTATCATTAAAGCTATTATTACTTAGGTACGGATAGAATTTCGAAATCCAACCGCTAAATTCAGGATTTCGGCACCCCTCTGGGTTATATAGTTTATATATATTTTTCCAGAATGTTAAATTATTCAGGCCATCAAAAACATTGATAAACTCGTCAAGAACCGGATTCAGTTGTTGAGACCACCATTCCATATCCAGTCGCGTTGCAAGCTTGTTAAAAGAATCCTTTAACAGATTCCAATCCGCTTTTGTACCGTTTATTTTAATTTTGGGAATGCCACAAAGGGTCATTGCCGAATAAGTATAGTATTCAGAAGCAACTGCCAAAACCATGGAACGAGAGATGTTGTAATCTATAGGACTTGTAGTCGAAAATTTTGTCCGTAGCGGAGCTCCCGTTTCTGAAGGCAATTTTTCTTGCAGGTTGTCAAAAAGGTCCTCTATAACGCCATACCATTCTTCGTGCGCAGATTCCAACGTCAGCCAATCCGCACTAACCACAATGTTTGTATCGACGGCAGGCCCCACAAAACGATCTTTCAAAGCTTCGCGATTGTTTTTGACATGCAAACGGAAACCATCCAAAATCATGAGCCAAATATCATCCGGATTTATTTCCAAGGAATAATGATTGGCAAACGCTAGTTTAACGACATCAAAGAAAGATGATTTATCAGACCATCCTCTGACAAAAGGAC
>CAMZFJ010000353.1 GCA_947306025.1 uncultured Fibrobacter sp. | reverse complement strand
AAGCGGCTGTAGCGACCGAGAATTTGTATGAACCCGTCCTTGGTGATGGTGCACTTGTCGCCGGTCTTGTACCAACGGCGTCCATCGATTTCGAGGATGACGTTTTCGGTCTTGGCTTCGTCCTTGAGGTACCCCTTCATGACTTGCGGGCCCGTGACCACGAGCATGCCTTCTTCGCCCTGCGGTAAGAATTCGTTCGTTTCGGGGTTGATGATGGCGGCAACCGTTCCCGGAGGCGGGAGGCCAATGCTGGAATTGTCGCAGCACTTTTCCATCGTCAAGAAGTCATCGAGCAACACGTTCGGGGCGTTAATGGAGGCGAGCGGCGTAAGTTCTGTGCAGCCGTAGCCTTCGTAAACATCTTTACCGAATTTGAGCTTGAATGTTTCGCGCATTTCGGGGCGGAGTTTTTCTGCGCCGGCGACGATGTAGCGGAGCGAATCGAGGCACATCGGGTGGACCCAGCGGTTGATGGCGATAGCGCGGAGGAACGTTGGCGTACCCATGAGGATGGTCGTCTTGTACTGGGCGCAAACGCGGGCAAGAGTCTTGATGTCGGTCGGGTCTGGGCAGAGCACCATTGGCACACCGTCCAAGAGCGGCATCATGAATGTCAATGTGAAGCCGAACGAGTGGAACAGCGGGAGAAGTGCTGTCATAACGTCGGTACGGCAAAGCTTGACGATGTAATCGCATTGCTGGGAGTTGGCAATAATGTTCTTGTGCGTGAGTTCAACGCCCTTCGGAGTGCCTTCCGAGCCGGAACTGAACAGGATCACGGCGTCGTCATCGAGCTTTGCCGAAGAATTGAACCACAGCCAGCGAAGCAGTTTTGCCGGACTGATGGATACAAAGTAAGCGCAAATGAGTCGGCTGAATGCCGAAATCTTTGCATCTTCTTCGTCCAAGAAAATCATCTTGCATTTATCTGCAAGCAACTTGAAGTCTGGGTTTTTGCCGCAGAGCTTTTCAAAGAAGGCGCGTGTCGTGACGATTGCCGTAAGTTCGGCCTTGTCGATGCATCCGATGAGCGTGTCTACCGGAGCCGTGTAGTTCAAGTTGACCGTCGTCTTGCCGGTGCCAAGAATGGACATGATGCCAAGGGCGGCGTCGCGGCTGGTCGGGAGCATGAAGCCTACGTTCTGGTCGTTCTTGGCGATGGACTTGATCTTCTTGCCGAAGTGGTGGCAGAGGCGGATCATGTCGTAACCGGTCACGTGGTTGCCGGCGGGGTCAATCAAAATCGGGCGGGAGCGGCGCTTGAGCATGGCACGGAACCAAAGCGGAACGATGGTTGCCGAATGGTCCATGGCGATATTCCAAATGTCGGCGCCTAAATGCTGGATTTCCTTGCGGATTTCTTCGTCGGTTGTGGTGGCGGGCATGGCCTTGCCAAAGCCCACGCTGATGGTGCGGTTGAAGTACTGCGGGCGGTTCACGCTTTCAGATGCGTTACTGTAACGGCTGCCCCAAAGACCTTGGATGTAGAACGGTACAATTTGTGCGTCGGTGCCTTCGATTGCCTTGGAGTAATCGAGCGAGAACTTGGAGATGAACGGGGCCTTGGAAACTTCGCCTTCGGGGAAAATCACGACGGCTTCGCCATTCAGGAGCGCTTCGTGGATTTTTTCCATGGCTTCGCTCGGGTCGCGGCGGTTGATATCGATGACTGATTTGCCATGGGCGAACCAGCGCAAGTACCAATCTGCAAAAGTGTTTCTGTTGCTTGCGGTGAGGAGCGGGCGGGGGCTTGCCATCTGGAGTACGGCCCAGTCAATAAAGCTGTAGTGCGGGCCAACCAAAAGGAGCGGACCAGATTCTGGCATGTTCTGTAAGCCATGCACTTTCACTTTGTAGCGGAACACGAACGAGAATGCAAAGCGGAGTCCTGCGCGAAGGAGCGTCATCGGGGTGCGCTTGAGCGTGAACACGAACGTGAGGGCGAGAATCACGGCGAGGAAGAACATCTGCTTGTGGAGGCTCAGTTCTGTCATGAGGAAGAGGATGACCTGGAAACCAAGTAAGATGAACAAGAAGCTCATCTGGATCATGAACGAGACGGCGTGGATTCGGCCCGAGGTGTCGGGGCGCGTGACTTCTTGGATGACCGTGCGGAGAACGACGAATGCGGAACCGGCCCAGAAGGCGATGAACGCATAGAGGAACGCAAGAACGTACTGGTTGTTGATGAACGGCGTCACGACCATCGTGATAGATGATGCAATGGCGGCAAGCGGGATAAGGCCTGTTTCAACGAAGTTCTTGGAGGACTTGGCAGCGCTGATAGCACCAGCAACGTAACCGATACCCGTAAAGATGAACGTCCACTGGAAAAGCGTTGTGCTCTGCGTGCCGGTCATGTTCTGCGAAATCATGATGAGGAACTGCGTCACGCTCCAGAAGGCGGCAATACCGAGCATCGAGAGCTTGAGCATCGGGTTTGACCATGTGGAAGAGAAGTTGCGCATGGGGGAGCGGAGCTTTACGAAACGGTTCGGTTTGCTCACGCGAATGCAGAAAGACGAAATGGCGGAGATGATGCTTACACCCGAGAGTATAAAGGGCAAAAGCGTGTAGCTGATGCTTGAATTGTCGGTCGGGCTGTAATCGAAGGTTAAGAATGATATGACCGTGATGCCGACAGCCATGAAAATCAGGTGCTTCGCGTTGATCCTGACGAGGTCATTTCCGTCGGCGATTTCTTTCATGAGGCCAATCTTTGCGGGATTGAAAATCGCGAGGAAAACGCCGTACAGGAACAGGAGGGCGAACGCTCCGAAGTCAAGCCTGTCGCCAAAGAAAAATGCGATGAGCAATACGGATAATGCCATGCCGATGGAAGTCCAACCCATGACTTTGCTCTTGGAAAAACGCCCGGCAAAGTAGCTTGCCACATGCATCATGACAATGCTTGGCGAGAACATGGCGAACTGGAGCAGAAGGCTTAACCAAAAGAACCGCGTTCCTTCGGAGTTGAATGTTATCCAGCGTTGAAAATGAATGAATAACCCCAATTGCATGAATGAACTAAAAAATACAGCAATGTAATAGGGAACTTCGCCAGGGCAGGTTGTGCGTTTCATATAATCGTTGTTTAGTATGAAAAATTGTTTAAAAATGTGAGGTAAATATAGTAATGATTGGTGGGGGTAAAAGAGAGATGCCCGCTCGAAGGCGGGCATGACATTCTTCCTACTTCTAACTTCTAACTTCCTACTGTCTACTATTTACTTCTTAAACACTTTATAGAAGCAGAATGCGCAGAGCCCAATGATTGCGCC
>CAMZFJ010000352.1 GCA_947306025.1 uncultured Fibrobacter sp. | reverse complement strand
AGTCCAAAGTATTCCCTGTTACAGCAATAAGAACATACTTGGACTTTAGCGAATCCACCTTCACGGAATAACGGCTAAAGCCTCCATCCACCATTCCCGTAAAAGATTCCCCAACCGGTTCCAAAGTCACTTCATCCAATGCAGTCAATCGCACAATGGAACTGTCCACAAAAGGCGTTTTTTGAGCAAAGCCATAAATTGTCCGAGAAGCAACAAAATCAGCACCATCCCTCGATTTACTTGAAGCTTTTCCATTTTCAGCATTTGGGGCAATAGCGTTACCGTTATTTTCGCCAGCACACCCCAACAACAAAGCAGACTCTAGACAAAATATCAGAAAAGATTTGAGTGCCGTTTTCATGTAGCAAACCTTTTTCATGACATTCTCCATTTTTGAATTTGTTATTAATATACAATTTTAGAGAGAAAAAAGAACCCCGACAAGCTCATTGCAGGTCGGGGTCATAAAGATTTTGTTGCATCCGTTGCATATAGCAGGCGGCTTTGCAGTAAACAGTGGTTAGTGGCTAGTGGTTGGGAAAGGAATCACTTGCCGTTATAGCGTTCCATGCACTTTTCAATGCCAAGCTTAAAATAGCATTCCACAAGCGCCGGGACTTTAGCAATTGCTTCATCGAATTTCGGACGGTCTTCGGGCGGGAACTTCGCCAACACCCAATTGCTCAAATCGAATTTCGGCGGGCACTTGCCCACGCCAAAACGAATACGCGGGAACTTGTCTCCCACATGCTCGATAATATTCCTGAGCCCATTCTGACCGCCATGACTGCCGTTTGCTCGGCAACGGATTCGGCCTACATCCAAATTAATATCGTCGCTGAACACGAGCAAGTGATCAACCTTGACCTTGTACCACGTCATAAGCGCCTGAACCGCTTCGCCGGAGAGGTTCATGTAAGTCTGCGGCTTCACGAGGAGGCATTCTTCGCCTGCAATGTTCACCTTCATGGTGAGCGCCTTGTGTTCCGATTTCCAGTCCTTGCTAGAATCGGCGAGTTTTTCGACCGCCATAAATCCAGCATTATGATGCGTGTTAGAATACTGCGTTCCAGGATTCCCGAGACCAACAATAAGATACATGACAAGACCTATACGTTATTTAGCCCAAAGAACTTGAGGCCAATCGCTACCTTCTTCGCCCAGCATAAACAACGGCTTCATTTTAGAATTGAGCACAATTGTACGCGGCAAGCTGATTTCTTCGTTTTCCTTGACTAGCCCGAAACCTTCCGTAAGGCGCTTAAACGGGTCGATTACAACTGTAAATACAGAGGCGTTCAGCTTTTGAATCCACTTTTTAATAGATTCTTCATCACGTTCACCAATATTCACAAGCACAACAGAAACTTTGTTCTTATTGAGTTCATCTACATTTTCGACCAAGCGTTTAATCCCCGCCCTGCAAGGGAGGCACCACGTTGCAAAATAGACCAGCGCCGTACGGTCGCTCTTTTTCGTAATCTTTTCTAAATGCGTACGCGTAAACGGCACCAAGCCTTCTGAAAATTCACGGACAGCAAACCACGGCAAAGAATCCGAAATAGAACTCGGTAACTTCATCTTCTGCGATTTTTCAGGCGACGAAGCCGGAGCGGCAAAAGAAAACGATACCGCCAAAAATGCGACAAGAAGCAAAGCGCGGATCATTTAAGTCTCCACTTGTCCAGTTCTGAAGTCCACTCTTCGAACCAATAGCCTTTAGCCACATTTTCGTTCAAACGTTCCTGAGCTTCCTTGGCATCGTAACGGCCACTTCCCTTGACTTTTGCATTGAGGGTAAAGTACGATTCTCCATTACAACTCGAACCGATCAGGCTCAAGTTCGAAGAGCACGAAACACCAAGACTCTTTTCAACACATTCAGCAGGCGATACGTTCAATTTCAGCAAAAGGCCGTTCGTGCAAGTCGCATTTCGCACCGGATACTTTGCCGAGATGCGTTCGAAAACCAAGCGACGTTGCGAAGCCGTTGCATCGGCGCCGTTTTCATCTTGATAATAAAAAGCATACTGCGAACGGAAATCGTTGTACTTCTGCTGTGCTGAATCAAAGGCCGCCTTTACATCGCGACCAACATCCACACCAAGTCCATGAAGCACATCTTCGACAGCCAGCGTACGCACATAAATATCGCGGGCCGTTATAAACGCCTTGTTCTTTACGATTGGATGATTCTGCTCCTCAAAAGTCTTTAGGGCAAGCATCACGGAATCCTGCATGAGAGCCGCTTCCTTGACAAACGGCCTAGCCGCATCAGAGCGTTGCATACAGGCAATCACGCCATATTTTCCAGACTGCGTCAACGTTACGATAGGCTTTGCATCTTGAGCATTTTGCAAACGCGTAATCACTTGCGTTTTTGCCTCGAACGAAGACGTCAGCGTTTCATTGCCCGAAGCATCCACATTCGCCTGTCGAGTTTGTTCCGTCTGCGCAACAACGACGGACTGGATTTTAGCCGAGATTTCCTTTTGAGCAATCACTAAAGCGCCATTCGCATCAGCCGCGATCCCCATGCCACGCAAATCATCCGCATTCGGGCAAGCATAAGTCTGAAGCAAATCAGAAAGCGGCACTTGAGATTCAGCAGAATTCGACGTAACCGCCTCTGAAGCGCCCTCTTGCACGTTATTTTTTTGCAAAGAGGCCGTGGACTCAGCCGGCTCCATTTCGTCATAAGCATGCGATGCTCTCGCACGAATTTCATCTGCATTTACGCTATGTTTGGCAGCAGATTGACTCCCCGCGCAACCCCAAAGCGTAACAAGACCGCCACAAAACAGCAACTTTAAAGCTTTCATGTCGGTAAATATAGATTTTTAAAGACGCCTAGTGGTTCACCTGTTCTGCATCAACTTCGCTGTACGCCTTTGCGGCATTCGCACGAATTTCATCCGTGTTTACGCTACGCTGCTGAGCGGGCGGTTCAGAACTGGCACAACCGATAAACGCAAGGAGTCCTATACAGAAAAGAATTTTCAAAGTTTTCATGTATAGGAATATAGCATTTTTGATGGTGAATAGACCACCCTATTCTTTACTTCACGTTCACGCGTTTATAGCCAAGCCCGACTTTAACGACATACGCACCGCGCGTCGGCACCTTCACACGGGTTTCTTTATCGCCGAGTTCGCCCGCAGAAAGCACTTGGCCCTTCATGTCCATAACCGCGTATTGCTTGGCAAGACTCGGCAAGGATTCGAACATGACAATTTCGAATTCGAACGGAGCAACCATGCGAACATGGAATGTCGGGTACGCGTATTC
>CAMZFJ010000351.1 GCA_947306025.1 uncultured Fibrobacter sp. | reverse complement strand
CGAAGGCGCGAATCTCCATTTAGCAAAAGCCCCCGGACGCACTCCGGGGCTTTTATGTATCCGCTATTAGGCTAGAGTCGCCGCAAAGGAAAGGCGCCCCCCATCCATACGTCATCCTAGGCCCTTTACTTCGACTACGCTCAGCACAGGCTTAAGCTCTGGGTAAACTCCATCGAAGACTGCCCCGCAAGGTGAGAGTCGCGGCGGTACGCCACGCAGCACTAATCGCCACAATATTCCAGCCCTTGAATGTAAACAAAGTAAGCACCTGTTATTTTTCAAAAAAATCAAAAAATGCCATTTTTTACGTAAGAATTCTCTTTTTTTCCCAAATTATTACGTAATTTTTTTCAATTTTGCAGCATTTCAACGCCATTTTGCCATTGCGACTGCAAAATTCGCTATTCAAAGGAGCATTTTCAAGCAAAATCAATCAATTTTTCGCTCTTATCCACACCAAATCGCTTCATTTGTTTGCAAATTTACGTCAAAAGCGCCTCGTTTTTCGCATTATTTACGTAAAAATACCCCAAAAGCGCATCTCGAACAAATTCATTCATCATTTGCAAAAAAAAAAAGAACCCGCCGCGCATCCGCAGCGAGTCCATAAACGTTCTTTAAGTCAGTCTTGAATTAGTGACCGAGGAACTTCTTGCCTTCGCCGAAATCATCCTTGTAATGGATGTAGTCCGGAACAAAGCCCGCCGGGAAGGAGAAGCTGACATTCACGGAGCACTGGAATTCGTTCATCAACTTGCCCTTGCCCTTGAACTTCTTCTGCTTCTTTTCGATCTTTTCGTCGCCCTTCTTGCCTACGAGAACTTCAGCTTCGCACCAGCCCGTGTTGCCCTTAGCATTGACAGACTTGCCATCGGTAGAAACAAGCTTAATGAGGGAAGGATCGAGTTCAGTGTTGTTACCCGTCGTAGCCCAGAACTGGAGTTCACCAGAAAGGGAAGTCTTGGTCATCTTAAGCGTCGGCATGGCCATCACGTAGCCCCACTTGTCCACCTTGTGCTTGCCGCTCAAATCCGGAATGTTTTCACCGAAGATGAGGAAGTAACCGCGAGTAGTCTTGCGGCTCTTGTTCAAAGCAGTCTGAATATCAGCATTCGTCGGAGCCATAGCTGCCATGCGGAGGAGCAAGTATTCCTTCACGACCGGATCGTCTTCAGAAATGGCTTCCTGCAAATTACGAGCAACATAAAGCTTTTCCGTTTCTTCACGGATGCTCTTCACGGCAGATTCAGCAACGTGACGAGTCTTAGCAACCTTTTCAGCGGAGTCGATCTTTGCAAAAGCATTGATGATCGTTGCAAAGTCAACGCCTTCCTGAGCGGCCTGGCGCTTACCAATTTCAGCATAGGTCTTCACATATTCTTCGATTGTGGCATCTTCCTTAACATTAGGAATATTGATCATGGCCTTGTCGAAATAGTTGTTGATGAGATCGCTGCTCAAGTCCTTCTTGGATTCCATGTCACCTGCGCGTACGAGAGCGAGGGTGAAATTGTCAAAGAATTCATCGGACATTTTGCCCTTCTTCTTTGCCTCAAGATAAGAGTTGATTGCATTGCGGAAACGGCCTTCCTTAAGGTGTTCGTCGCCGCGCTTTTCGTTCGTACCCTTACAGCCCGTCATCGCCAAAGCGACTGCGGTAGCCATAGCAGCAATGAAAATCTTCTTCATTTTGTATCCTTCAGATGAAGTTTTATTAGAAAATATTGAAAAGGACTCTTTATCAGGTTAAAAAATAAAATACACCCTTTCAGTTGAAATTTAAATAAATAAATTTATACATACTTACTTTTGTAGGTAAATTTTTATTTGGAGTGCATAAAAAACAATGAATATACTCGTCGTAACTCCAGAAGCGGGGAACTGGAAGGTACCGAGCCCCCTCGCTACCGCAGTAAACTGCATAACTCAGGCATTTGCCAATGCCGGTTCCCAAGTTGTAACTTGTTCGCCGTTCTATAAAGACCATATCATCGATTCCGACAAGTATCAATGCGTTTTTAAAGGCGTAGAAGCCCTGCAGAACAAGCCCTTCGAAGTTTGGCGTTCTGATGACGACCCTCTCCACACCTATATATATAATGAGGAATATTTCGGTCGCCCTTATGTTTACGGCCCACCGCATTCCCCTCCCTATAGCGATAACCACCTAAGATTTGCCATGTTCGCCTCGGCCGTGCTCACTTACAGCGCGCAGAGCGACTTTAAATTCCAGGCAATACTCGGTCACGAATGGGGCGGCGCACTCGTTGGCGCTCTTTGCCATACGGTCTATCAAGAAACATTCCACAACATTCCGTTTTTCTTCAACGTCCATAACATCACCTACGACTTCCACGTGCAGCCCAGCGAAATCGAAAAAATCGGGCTCCCGCGCAAGGACTTCAACATGGACGGCTACGAGTTCTGGGGCAAAATCAGCCTCCTCAAGGCAGGCATCCTGTACGCAAACAAGGTGCTGTTCCCGTCGTCGGGCTACCGCGACGCCATGCTCAACACGAACCTCCCCGGTGGGCTCAGCGGGTTCCTCAACCGCAACAGCGAGAAGCTCCTCGGTATCCAGTTCGGCGTGAACTACAAGTTCTGGGACTTCAACGACGAGGCAAAGCTCCCCATCAAGGAAGCAAAGCGCAGAGCGAAGGCGAGCCTCGGGCGCCAGTTCGACATGGATCTTTCGAACAAGCTTATCATTTATAGTCACATGGACATGGAATCGGGCAACGCTTCCGAAACGCTAGCGACAATCCTTTCGGACATCGCCAAGCAGAACGCCCTCATCATCGTGGGCATTTCGCCGGAGCACCCCGAATGGAACTACTACCAGGAAGTCTCGCACCAGTACAGCAACTTCGTCCGCGTCCTCCAGTTTGACTCCGAAGAAGCGAACAACAGAGAAAAACTCCGCGACACTCTCGCAGCCTCTGATATTTTGTTCGCGGCGAACCTGCAAGAGCCGTCCGCCTCGATTATCCTCAAGGCCATGGCCGCCGGAACGCTCCCGCTCACAGGCCGTAACGTAGGCATCGCAAGCATGCTCACCGACTACACCCTCGAGACCGCCGGCGAAGCAAACGCATTCCTCGTCGATGACGCCAACGCTCCGCACCAAATGCTGCGCCGCATCAAGGACGCTATTAATGTGTACAACACGGAAGTCGCCGATTGGGACAAATGCGTAGTGAACGCCTACAGCGGGTTCCATTACGAATGGGCGAAGACAATTTCAAAATATTTACTAACTTTGGGTGAGCTGGGGCTTTAGCTCAATCGGTTAGAGC